>NZ_JYDG01000007.1:0-118142 GCF_003263545.1 Rahnella sp. AN3-3W3 | reverse complement strand
CGAAGCACCTGAAAAAGCTTCTTAAAACCGTAGCGGGGATAGCGTTCAGCTGCCTCTGTCAGCCTCTGGATCACCGGTTCATCACGTCGCATATCCGGTTTATAACTAAACACCGTCCTGTTCAGCGATAACGTCCTGCATGCCTGGCGTATGCTCATCGTAAACTGCGTGGTCAGATAGTCGACGAGCTCACGTTTCATTGCAGATTTTAAAGATTTTTTTTCGATGACGTCTTTCAGCGCCCGGCATTCCAGACTCAGATTGGCAAACATCTGCTTCAGACGACGATTCTTGTCTTCAAGATCTTTGCTCTTTTTAATATCAGCGGCTTCCATACCGCCATATTTCGCCTTCCAGTTGTAGTAGCTGGCTTCGGAAATAGCGGCTTCGCGGCACACATCTTTGACGGTGCGCCCGGCTTCGACAGACTTCAGAACGGCGATGATCTGGTGCTCGGTGAATCGGATCTTACGCATAGCGATCTCCACAGGTGACATAATCAGTATGTCGGAAGATCTCTAAAAGTGAATGGTTCGGTTAAGCGGGATACTTACAGATTGTGAAAGTTATAACATTAAAAACTAGGTATAAAATGAGTAACTCGATAAATTGATATGCACCCTAGTCTTAGGGTGATTTTTTTAATTCCTAAATTGATTATGATCAATAATAGAAAAATACTACCTTCATCCAACTCAACAAAATTTAAAATAATCGCTCTTCGTTTTGTTCTTACAATATGTACGGGGAGTTTTATTGTTTTAAGAATAATCTTATGGTGAGTGAGGTTCTAATATAACATTAATTGATTTGATGGGTGTTTTAAGAAAATTACTATTTGTCTTTAATAATTTTTTTCATTTTCAAAAATATATATGCTAGTATTAATTAGTTCTTTTAATTTACTAGAAAAATGTAGTCTTTATTGAAAAACTATTTTTTGTAATTTTATTAATAATATTTATATAGACTTTATTACCGGGGCCTAAATAAGAAATGTATTAATTGAAAATCGCGAGGATAAAATGTTGATCAATAAAAAGACGAACCAATTTCTTGCAGCAGTAAAGTATGGCTCAATTACTAAAGCGGCTGAAGAAATAAATATAACGCCTTCAGCCATTAGTCAGGGCATTAGTGAGTTAGAACAAATAATAGGCAAGTCACTTCTAAGCAAAACCAAAAATGGAATGACCCTAACTAACATTGGTAAATATTTTTACGATGAGATTAGTCCACATGTTGAGGCACTTGAAAAAATACTTTTAACAATAAAATCTAATAAAATAAACAAAGTAGTAAGAATAAAAAGTGACGGTATGTACTACCCTGTCATCCAAGAAAAGCTTAGATCGTACATGACAAGTCATCCAAGAGTTATGTTGTCTTGTACATGCGAGGTAGTCCAAAGTATTAAGCATGAAATGAAAAATGGCTTTTCAGATATAGTAATTTCACCTTCTGATATTGAATTAAACGGTGATAGTATAGAAAAAATTCCCTTAGGAAAAGAAAGAGTTGGGGTTCTCGTTCATAAGAATCTTTTAGACAAACATAAAAATATAAAAAATCTTTTCAAAAATGAATTCTTGCTTCAAACGCTATCTACTATTGAGCACATAAAGTTCATACAATTAAAAAAAAGACTATTAAATGATGGATTTTTGATAAAGGAAAATCCCATGGAAATAATTGATGCTATTCCATGGATTAATGAAGGTTTGGGGTTTACATTTACAACCCAAGAGTTTGTAAAAAGCCAAAATTTCAATGAGGATATTATTTTTATAAGTAAACCACTTCCTTATGATTTATTTATTTATAGAATGATGTATTTTGTGAAAAATAACTCCATGGATGTTTTAGAAGTTGCGTCTTTATTTGAATCTTCAGCAAAAGTCATCAAATAATTAATAATGGTTAGATGGATGGATATGCGCATGTACCTTCTAACCATTATGCTCTTGCGAAATATTCTAGATTAGCCCTTATAAAACGTGCCGATTACAAAAAATATAATCCAGGACAATAACATTGAAAGCAATTTCGCAGTACACTATAGCCCGCAGCGTGAATCATTATAGTCTATTTAATTTCAGAAATTATAATGAAAGATGTCTTACAAACCTTATCGATTGAAGTTTCCATCTAAGCCAAAAACATTATCTTTGATCTGACCTGCCCCCAGGATTAGATACAACGCTCACTTAGTAATGTCGGATCCTTCACTATAAGAATTACCCTTTCTTCAGGCCGCGGAATATTCAAACGGCGTCTGATAGTTCAGCGCGGGGTGCGGGCGGCACTCATTATAATCCTGACGTCATTCACTGATGGTTTTCCTGGCATGACTGACGTCACTGAACCAGGGTTCATTCATGCATTCATAGCGAAAGCGTACGTTAAAACTCTCAATAAACCCGTTCTGTATCGGCTTGCCGGGCTGGATAAGTCGCAACTCCACGCGATGCTCAAAGGCCCATTGATGGGGTCTGAAGCCCAACCGTACGGAAACGTACGCTAAGCTTGTGTTTCTTAGCGCCTATCGGGCTAGTCCATAACGATAAACGGAGAGTGAGCTGGTCAGCATTGGCGCAGCCACAGAATCTCGCACGACATTACAGAAAACGCCAATTGACTTTTTTCGCTAAAAGCATTAGAAATTGCGCATACTCACCTATTTGATTGGCTTGGTATGCAAAATACGTACGATTCAGATCAGCTCGTTACCCGGGGTAGCTCTGACAATTGCTTGCGATGAAGCGTTGTTCAGAGCCTGATCAGGAGCTTTAGCCTCCTTACATTCATCGCCACGATGCTCGTATGCCTCGTCTGTAAAGATAGCTGGCTATGTGTGTGGCGATTAATCAGGGCCTTGGATGATAACTCATCCAAGGCCCTTTTCGTTGAAGCTGCCTTCAGGCAGCTTCATAGAGCGAGCAGGGCTTTCCCTTGCTCGCTTTTTTTTGTCTCATTTTTGAGGCGATCTAAATTACTTTCGGAGTTCAATATGTCTCAAAACATTTACGACAATCAGGCTTTTTTCGACGGTTATGCCCAACTGCCACGCTCTCAGTTCGGTTTGGAGGCCGCCCCGGAGTGGGCGTCTATTCAGGCCATGCTCCCGGATCTGTCCGGAAAACGGGTCATCGATCTCGGCTGTGGGTACGGTTGGTTTTGCCGCAGTGCGCGAGAGGCAGGAGCCGCCGAGGTACTTGGTGTCGACTTGTCTGAAAAAATGCTAGCACGGGCACGGGAGCTCACCGATGACAACGGCATCAGCTATCAACGCGGTGATCTTGAACAGCTCGCACTGCCGAGCCAGGCAACCGATTTGGTATACAGCCAGTTGGCTCTGCATTACCTGCCCGGCCTCGCTCCGGTATTTGCCACCATCTATCAGGCGCTGCAACCCGGCGGCTGGTTTGTCTTCACGACCGAGCACCCAATCTACACCTGCCCGGTACGTCAGGGCTGGCTTACCGATGATGAAGGTCAGCGGTCGTGGGCGGTCAACAACTATCAAAATGAAGGTAAGCGCGTCAGCAACTGGCTGGCTGACGGGGTGGTAAAATACCATCGGACCTTGGGCACCACATTGAACGCGATGATGGCTTCTGGTTTTGCTATTCGCTATGTCAATGAATGGGGGCCAACTGCGGAACAAATCAAAGCAAACCCGGCGCTGGCCGAAGAGGTGGAGCGTCCCATGATGGTATTGGTTTCTGCGCAACGATAAGACCATCACCACGACTTATTGAGCAGCTACAGTGATTTGGACCCAAAATGTCACGCTGTTCTTCATCGCGTTCCTCGTCGGTGCCGATGAACTACTGCTCGGGCCCATCCTCACACCAGTCGGCAACGACTTATCCGTGAGGCCGGAAAGCGTGACGTTCTTTGTCACGGCCTACAGCTTGGCCAATGCAGCTTGTGTATTCTTTTTCGGTGTGTTGTCGGATCGGTATGGAAGAATGAGGATTCTCATCCCGGCGTCAATTATCGTCGCCGCAGCCTCGATGGGACTGGTCTCGCTGCGACGTTTGAGATGGCGCTGCTCTCTCGCGTGCTGACCGGCGCGGCGAGTGCAGGGATGCTGCCGGTTGCTTTTGCGATCGCCAGCGATGCAGGGGGCACCAACGCGGTGCGTAGCATAGCCTTCGTTTCGGCCGGTTTGACGTTTGGCATGATCATGAGTCCTGGTTTGGGGGCGCTACTGACCGCGCTGTTCTCCTGGCCGGTGGCCTTTATCGCGCTTGGCCTTGCAGCTGTGCCTTTTGCGGCGCTGACATTCGTGATCAAACCACAATCGCATTCGGTAGTCGTTGTCACGAAGCCTAAGCCCCCTTGCTTGTACCGGGGACCTTGGGTGCTCTGATCGCAATGGGTTTTGGGCTTGGCGGTGGCATCGGTATTTTACGCTAATCGGTGAGCGCTTGCGCGATGTTGCCGGGTACGGAACAGGCACCATCGGATTGAGGTACGTCTTGCTCGGAGTCCTCAGTATGGCGGGCAATTTCATGATGCCCGTGATGATTTCATGCCTCGGCGATGGGCGGCGCGTCATGCGCATCGCCCTAATTATATGCTTGGTCATGAATGTAATGGTATTTTCAGTAGCAAGCGCACTGCCATGGTCCTTGCTAATTGCATTGCCGTTATGGGTGCTTGCGGGGGGAGTGGGTTCTCCCGCCCTGCAATACCACATCGCCAGACTGGCTACCGCACGACGCAGAGCTCAGATCGCTCTAGGCATGAGCCTGATGTACATTGGGATAGCCCTATCGGCCAGCCTGGCCGGTATCGGCTATGCCAATGGGTCGCTTTGTGTTGCAGCCCTTGGAACGGTTCTGTTTGGCGTGGCCGTCATGGTGCTTCGACCGCTTGTCAATTCCGGCGTGGTGGGGAGATCCGCGGGCTAAACTTCTCCAGGGGCAGGGCTGGCACAAAAACAGAGTGCAGGTATATCGCCCCCTTGGGCATCCCCTCAATGCCGGAGAGGCCGTTAATGCACTGACCCGGCAGTTGGACACTGTGTATCGACAGGTCGCTAAAAATTTTGCCGATAATCAGGCTGTTTCACTGGATTTCACCGGTAAACGCACGAAGCTGACCATTGCTCATCTGAACGGACTGGATGAGTCGCCGACGCTGAAGTTACTCTCGAAACGTATATCTGACCTGCTGCCAGTTGTCGATCTGACAGAACTTCTTCTTGAGATTAACGCGCAACAGGATTTGCAGATGAATTTACCCATGCAAGCGAGGAGGGCGCGCATATGGATGACCTGACCGTCAGTATCTGCGCGGTATTGCTGGCTGAAGCCTGTAATATTGGCATGGAGCCCTTTATTCGACCCAATATTCCGGCGCTGACCCGTTATCGTCTGAGCTGGACCAAACAAAATTATCTCAGGGCAGAAACGCTGGTAAAAGCAAACGCCAGACTGGTTGATTCCCTGTCTACTCTACCTCTGGCTTAGAAATGGGGCGGTGTTGAGGTGGCCTCTGCTGATGGAATACGGTTTATTGCCCCGGTACGAACGGTACATGCAGGCCCCAACCGAAAATATTTTGGCTCCAGTGAGGGATCACCTGGTACAACTTCATTTCAGATCAGTACTCCGGATTTCATGGGGTTGTCGTTCCAGGCACGCTAAGGGATTCCATTTTCGTGCTGGAAGGGCTACTGGAGCAGCAAACCGGAGCTAAACCCGACTGAGATAATGACAGATACAGCCGGTTCCAGTGATCTGATCTTTGGCCTTTTCGGGGGCCGCTTAGAAAACGGAAAATATCCTACGCTAAGCCAGTAACTTAAGCAGGTATGGCGGTCCGCTTTGTGCCAGAAGCAGACATTGCTTACATCGTGCTATGTTAGTTTAATGGGAGCAGCTCACCTCTTCTAATCATCCGCTTAGTGGGTATGGCTTGCCAGGTTATGGGGGGGCGGAAGTTCTGTTGCTACATTGAGCGTTCAATTTTTCATGTCTGTTAGGAATCGTTTACCTAAATGAGTGTATTATGTGGGGAATGAATCAGTAATGCTAAATTGAACTAGCGTAATACATAAGGCTGAATAACTACGCCTAATTTCTTATAATTAAAGGGGATACTATCCATGTTGCGCTACCTGTTTATTCGTCAGCATTAAAATTAATCTTCACTCTTGATTTAATAAATAGTCGTCATATCTAAGTCAAAGTGGTAAGGCTTGAATGTAATACCCATTTTTAAGTTTGAAGATTATTTGACAGTGAGATAAATTTTCTTGATAATAATTTGTTGTGTAATTTTCACCCATTTGAAATGAAAAATACCCCGACAGAAAGATAGGTTTTGTTTTTTACTATTCATTAATTATGAATAGCATGATAATCAGCTATAGAAAGTTTTATGAAGAAATCCTTATTTAAATCAGAAAACACTCAAGCTTATTGAGTGACTTTGCATTTTTTTATGCAAAGAAATTTATGTTTTAAGATTCAACACTAAATTTTATATAGCAATAATCTTTTTTTAAAAGAGCATACAAATGGAGTTGTCTATTATGATGAGTGTAATATCCAAAATATTTGGATGGAAAGAATCCACTTTTGATATTTATAAATTGACTTACGAAAAGTTTGGAGGGGGGGTTAATAATCATCCGGATATTATTGAATACCTTATAAAGGAAGGGGGCTGTAAAATAAAATTTTATCATTACTCTAAAAATGATAAAATTGAGGGGGCCTATTTTAAAAACGAAAAAGGGAAAATTGGGGTGGATGTTTGGAGGAAATACCCTATAACCTATGATGAAATTATTCTCCCTCTAAATGAAGATGAGAAATTCATCATCCCCGCAAAATCTAATCGGTTGTCACCGATAAATAGAAAAAGTATATACAATATATCTTTCTCCAAGATAAGCAAAAATGAAGTTTGTTTAGCAAAAGATAATTTTACAAAAAAAACACAAAAAACCAGAAGAAATGAATTTAATAAATTTATAAGTCATGGTGGATCAGTTAAAAATGCTAGTGATTTTACCCCTGATGAACTAGCAGATATATATATTTACTTATTCAACAAAAGATTCGAGAACAATGTAAAATGTTATGAAAAGCAAGTGCTTGTGGATATTATTACTCGCTTTAACCATATGATTTATGGCCATGTTCTTTTTGTTAACGGGACATCACCATGTGCATATGACCTGATTATGAAAGCTGAATGCCAGAACTGGATCTACTTTGATGTCCCGAATGGTGGGGTAGACCCTGACTTTGCTCATCTGAGTCCTGGTAGTATTCTCATGTGGTTGAACATAACGCATGCACAAAATCTATGCAAAGAAAAAAATAAAAAAATGCATTTTTCAATTGGATTATATAATCCAGCTTGGGATTATAAACAGAGGTGGTGTGAAAGAACCAGGTTAGGGAAAGTTTTCTTCATCTAATTGAAACATATTTACTTCAAAATTCATTAGTAATTTTCCAGGTCTTCGTTTGCCAATCGAAATTCAATTCAGTCATAAATAATGCACATCCAGATAAATCATTAAGTCAAAAATTAGTTCTGTCTTACCTTTTTTTCTTTTGAATACGGTGAAGGGTAAGGCAGAACATGAGTTACTGGTGTTGGCAAAAATTTATTGAAATACCTTTAAAATTGTTAGCAACTTAACTTTAACAAAAAGCTCTTGGTTTGTCTTAGCGCAAATTTTTTGCATGGCATTTCTTTTATGTGAGCTTACTGTTTTAAGTTTTATTTCTTCTATGTTAGAAATATCCTCAGTTTGTAATCCAGCACAAAACAACCTTATTATCCTCCATTCTGTTGGCGTTAAGACATCAGTAGATTCTGGACAAATAACAGAATAGATCCCAACATTATACCTGTACCACCAAAAAAGTAGTTCCTCTTTCAACTTATCTGCAGATATGTTTTGTGGGAGAATAAGTGTGTTAGTTTTAAAATACATCCCGCTCAGGTAGGAAAGCGTTTTCGCCCCGCAGAAAATGACATTTCTGTGTGAAGCGTTGACTTGCTTCATACTTATCAACAAATCAACAAGTGTTGCATCATTAAAATAATGAACAGACAACCTTTCACTCGTTGCAGAAGTCCAAAAATTAAAGCTTTCCAGTATTATTTCAACCCCGGTGAGGAAAAATTTGTCTACCCCGCAGAGCATTATCTCTGGTTTTACTTTTTCAATAGCAATTGCATTAGATATAAGCATAGCATCCCTGTTTAAAGTAGTTATCCTGAAATTTAGACGTATTTGCAAGGCGAATATTGTTTGATGAGAAGTTATTCGTGCTGGGCCATAGGTGTAAGTGCATCCTTTTGTATATGCCGAAAATGCAAGGTTAGTTAGGGTTAAGTCGTTAGTCCTAAATGTGTCGGTCTCATTTGAAGATTTTTTTTATTTTTTTAAATAAATGATGACCAATGCTTTTTAATACGCCAGTCATGCTGTCGCATGGATAAGGGAACGGGTTGAACGCGTTTTTTAATCGAGAAAATACATCATCACTGGTTTTTTTATTTTCCACTGATGCGTTTATAACGCATTCAGCACTCATGACTTTATGAGCTCTGCTTTTACTCTCGCCGGGGTTTTCTTGATAGAATTCCAAAAAAACAAATATAAGAAAAAGTGATAATACCAATCTGCAACGCATAGGCAATCCTTTGACGCATGGTCAGAAAATAGTTTTCACATAGACATCTTCGTTATCAATTCTATTTTGTAGAGCGGCTGATTAAACTTTGAAATTTTTTCTTGGCGAAACCTGGCCTGGTCACATCATCAAAATATTGTTAACTAATGCTATCACTGATAAGTCAGTGTAAACGTGGCGCTGGCGTTTGCTGTTCCCGAGGTGATGTTGCTCGCCGTTTGATAGTAACGAGCCTTTATCGGGATGGAATAATTTCCACTCCCCGACACTACGCCATTATTTATAACGGATGAAAGTACCAACGGTGCATCCTTATACAGAAGCTGTATACCTACGCCAGTAGCGCTGCCGTTTCCGCCCGTCAGGTTAAGTATTCCTCGTGATGCATCCTGTGCGCTGCCGTCAATCTGAAAATTGATTTTTGTTCCCGCATCGCAGGCTAAATCAATGCCGAAAGAACGCGTGTTTGCATCGTCGGGCCAGGTGCCCGGGCCTTTGAATGCCCCTTTTACTATCGCTCCCATTGGGACGGCTATCGCGGTATTTTTCACACTGCATGCCACACTTTTGACATTGAATGATGCGACGTTAACATATGATTCTGCGGTCCAATCGATTCCCTGGTTGCGGAGTATGAACGAAACTACATTTCCTAAATCGATGTTTCCGCTTCCCGTCGTTTGCGCCGTTTTGTAAAACTGGATATATGCTTTTGCGGTCACTGGCTGATTAGGGAGCAATCCATTGGTTACGCAGAGAATACGGTTATTTAAGTTAGTATCACCGGTATTACTTCCATCAACATATCCGGTAGCGTTGCAGTTACTCACCGAGGTGGCGCCCACGGCGTAACCTATGCCCGCAACACCGCTACTGTAAATGCGTCTCCCACCCAGCATCTTTACATAATAAACCCCTGCCTTTACCCCAAATTCCTGTTTAGTCAGTGCAGGAGCCTCATTCGTGCAGCTGAAAACCGGCATCACCCCGGAGACCACTTCACTACCTATAGGAGAGCCTACCGGCAGGTCCCTTTGCACTATCAGGTCTGGGGGGTTCAAAGGCGCGGCGGCCAATACCTTACAATTAAAAGCCTGAACCTGATGCGATATCATCCAGAAAAGAACGCCACCTATGCCGACCAAAAGTCTTTTTTTCATCCCCTCAATCCTCTTACTGGCAGCGCGAATGGATAAGCTGCACATCCGTTCGTTGCGCATCGGTCGCGTACTTCGCGTTACAGCTTCCGCCCCGCCATGTGACGCGCACGGTTCCCTTCTCGGGCACGCCGCTCAGATAAACCTGATGCCTGTCATCAACCATCCCCGACGAGGTCTGATGGCCGTTGACAACTTCTGCTGACGCACCCAATGGAATTGAAAGGGAAGACGCCAGCGTCAGCATAACTTTCTGCCCGTACCGGGTCGGAAAATCCGCCAGCACGAGCGCCCCCTGTCCCGGGGTTACGAAGCGCGTATCCGTGACAACGTCCACGCGATCGCCCAGCGAAGCGGTATTGAGCCTCACCGAATTTCTCTGATAGGGCGTCAGATAAGGCACCACGGCGTAGCCGCCCCCGTCCGTATATATGCCGGTATTGTTTTCTACCTTCACCCCGGACGCCCTGTCCGCTCTGACCAGAGCAAGGGTATCCCCCAGTGGCTGAGAGAAGGTTACGCCATAGGGATGAACCACCACTCCGCCCATCGCCCCATAGTTGAGCTGCCGTGAAGACTGGGCATAGTTATAGCCCGCCGTATATTCACCAAATCTGGCCTTGTAATCTGCCGAGGCACTCCCTGACGTTCCGTTGCCATCACTGCCGTACCCCTGCTGAACGCTATAGCTGAGCGTATTATCGGCCAGCGCACTGCCCGATATCCCCGCGGAAGACACGGTTTGACCACGACTGGCCTGATTTGCCGACAGGTTAAGCATGCTTTTAGGCAGAAAACGGTCAAGGGGTATCTGAACGGCCACCGATATCACCCTGTCAGTCTGGCTGTAATAAGGGGACTCTGCCCATGAGTAGTTCAGCGAATAGTTGATACTGTTGCGGCTGATGTTATAGCCAGCCGCGAGGTTGCTTTCTCTTCCGCTGACACCCCAGTACTGTTGCTGGTAGGCAGAGAGATAGAGGCTGCCGTAGTTGCCCATCGTCTGGTTGACGTTGAGCTGCGCACGGCTGCGCTTGTTGTGCTGGTAGCGCCACGTCGCATATGCACGCTGTTCAGCCTCCAGTTCGGACTCTGTCAGCCCTTCGTCTGATTGATTCTGAGGGCGCGAGTCGTAAAAACCGTTAGCTTCGTTGAAGTCCAGATACCCGGATGTCGAATAGCGGTATCCTGCGAGCGTGAATGTGGTCCCGCTTTCAGTAAAGTCCTTCGAGTACTGAAAGCGTAATGAAGCCCCACGTCGGTCAAGTTTATCCAGCCGCGCCCTCGCCCAGGTGGCATCAATCGAGACAGACGCCCAATCCCCCCAGTCCTTTCCCTAACCCCACGCTTCCCGCAAGGTAATCTTGCGAGGTGAGGGTTCCACCGTAAAGCGTTGTGGAATAGGGCAGTCCGTATATGCCCGTGGCCTGCAGAAAAGCAGGCTTGCGCGCGCCGTCATTGCCAGCTGCGGTGGTGCGGTACTTTCCCGCCGTCAGAGAATACCTGGCACGGCCTTCACGCAGCATGATTGGCACGGCGGAGAATGCCTGACTGAACTGACGGACGGTACCGTCTGCCTCACGCACTGATACGTTGAGGTCTCCACTCGAAGAGGTGGGATAAAGGTCAGAAATGGCAAAGGGCCCCGGCGGTACGTAGGCCTGATATATAATGTTCCCATCCTGACGAATGGTGACGCGCGCATTGCTTTGAGCAACGCCACGCACGACCGGTGCAAACCCCCTGAGACTTTCCGGCTGCATGTTGTCGTCAGAAAGCAACTGCACGCCCCTGAAAGCAACACTGTCAAATACGTCAGAGGGCGTGTAACTCTCACCCGCGATGACCTGTGCCCTGAGGCGTTTAATATCCCGCTGAACATAGGTATTAACGCTGCTCCACCGGGCAGAGGCCTGCGAATTCGACCAGGTCGAGTAATTCCTCATACGCCAGGCCCCCAGATTTATGCCGCTGCGAAGGTTCAAATAATTATTCTGCTCGGTGCCTGGTCTGTAATCGCTCCGGTTACTTGCACCAGAATAGGCATAGTTAAAGAAGGCGGCGGTCATGCCATCATCCCACTCATCAGGTGAAACCGCCCCCTGAACGGACTGTTTGACATATTCCTGAGGCATGCTGATATCAAGGCGCTGCTGGCCAAAATCATAGCTGAACCGGCTGCTGGGCAGGTAGGTATCAGGGGGGCTGGAAAACTGGTTGCCAGCAAGGTGCATAAAGGCAGACGTTGCATTTTCACGTACGCCCCAGCCAACGAGCTCATCCTTAGTGATGTCGGGAACAATAGCGTCATGTTTGCGCCTAAAGTTGATCTCTTTTTCAGCAATATAGGTGCCATTAAGGTAAATCTCGACGAGATACTTCCCTTCAACCTGACCGCCGGTTCGCTCAAGGGCCGAGAGATCAACGGCAGTGTCACCTTTTCGCTTTTCAATTGAGTCCGGATCAAAATAGTCTTCCCCGTGTGTGGGCAGAGCATAAAGAGCCAGGCAGATGGCTGCGATGAGCTTACCCGGCGGCAGTTTGGTAAAAATGAATTTCCACATTTGAATCCCAGCTTTACTCAGAGCTTCGCATTGCGGACGTCCGTCACTCCGCCAAAGTCATTGATCGCCCGCCAGGACACCGTGTTTGCCAGTCCCTTAGGGACAGCAACTGTCTGTTCTTTATAGGGCGGCAGTGTGGGCGGCGTCTTTACGTGAAAACCACCAATGACGAGCTCATACAGTGAGATGTAATAGGGCGTTGGGTTTGAAACGTAAATTTGCTCACCGCGGCGGGAAAAGTTGAGCTTCTCATAGGCCGTGGCCGGGTCACCTTTCAGCCCCCGGGGACGGTAAAAAAGCTTCATCACGGTTTTGACAGTGATGAAAAGCCGATTAGCGTCGTCACGCTCTGTTGACGGCACGGACTTGATGCTCAGCCACATCATAGATTCGTGGTCTGACGGAAGTGATTTACCGGTATAAACGATCCTGACCGAATTCTGTGAATGAGGCTCCAGACGGAATAACGGGGGCGTTGTGATAAACGTCTCATCGCCGTCTCCCGCCTCCGGACTTTTATCCACCCAGGACTGAATAAGATAGGGGCGGTCATCAGGGTTACTGACGCTGATGACCGCCTGTTTCGCACCTGCATCATAAATCACGCGATTTCCGCCTATTTCCACCCCCGCAATACCCGAACAGGAAAGAAGAAGTAAGCTCAGTCCTACTGATAAACGCCACATATAAATCCTTTTAAATGACAAGCAAAAAGCCCAACAGATTAGTTATAAGCCACGGTAAAGGTTGCGTTAGCGTTAGCGGTTCCGGCCCCAACGGGTGTGGAAAGTGCGTAATATTTGGCAATGAAGACAAGGGTGTTGGTGCCCGAAGTCGTGAGTGGCACAGACGGCGTTGAGCTGCCAATGGGGATGAGGGTTGTGCTGTCGACCTGGTACAGCCCCACGGCTAAATTGGTGGCTGTCTGCCCAGAGCTAAGACTGAGAACCGAACTGTTACCGCTGGGCACGGGCCCGTCAAAACGGACACTGGCGGTTTTGACCGCTGCGGGGCAACCCGTCAGGTTTATAGAAAAACGTGCGGCGCCGGCGGTGGCCCCCGCAGACGAAAACGAGCTGGCGGCAACCGTACCCAGCTTGACCGTCTGATTTGCAGAGGCGGCATCAATGGTGCAGGCAGTATCGATAATGCTTCCCGTAAAATTGATAGTGCCGTCTGCGGCTAACGCTGCGCAGCTAATAACAGCGGATGTAGCCGCCGTAAAGAAGAGTGAAATTCTTTTCATTGTTTGTCCTTTTCGTTAATTCCCAAAAAATTAACGTGCCGCCTTAAAGGCGGTGCACAGAATTGCCTTCGGGATGTTCGAATTCATCAAAAATGGAATGTTGTCACTATAGATTTGTCAATAAAGCCTAAACGAAAAATAAAATACTTTATTTCATCATTACTTTCAAAAAACGTTTCATGAGCGTTATGGTTTGCTTAAGTATATTGTCCGCACAACTCCCTCCACGCGCATACTTTTTATTATGAAAAAGAATTAGAAATCCCCTGGTGTTTTAAGTAATCAATATTCGCTTTATTTTTTAAGTTAGGTCTTTGACTGCTCGTAAATCAGCTTAAAAGAAGCTGGTTCGTTCAGCATTGATGCGAATTTAGGTTAAGTAGCGAGCGAAGTCAAGAGATTGATCGTCACAAACGATCATTAAAATTCTTTTGATAGTCACCGGCTATCAATATTTCCGTTATTGATCGTTATAAACAGGTTTCAGTAATGTTATATTTTTGGTTATTGTTAGGGTGGGTAATATTAAATCCTCATCCTCTGTCTTTGAGTTTTAAGGTTTAATGAAACTCACATAAAATAACCAATAAACGCTGCTTGCATAGGGGGAGGATAAAGAGATTCTAAGGGAGTGATACTAATTTGAAACATGCTCAGTCGTTGCGGAAAGATAAAGAAACAGTTGTTTTCCACCCTGTCTAAATTAACATTCGACATGCTGTGATGGGCTTATTTTGAATAAATCGTGTTTAGATAAAAACAGTCCCATATAAATTATTATCTCAGGAAATTTGCACATTTTTGGGCATCCCTCCACGCGTCATTTTGTTTAAGGGAATGATCATTGTCATAGCCTCACCATCGCCTGATTTCTGTCCGCATACCCCACCGGCCATTAACCCGCCCGAGCTCGCGCAGGGATAAGCGTCATCGGCAGAAGCGACCTTACTTTCCGATGGCTCTAACGAATAAGTCCCGGCAATGCCTCTGCGTAGTCACATTATTCAGGGTCAGGTCAGCGTAGATAACCTCATGAGCACCGGCGTCCACCCGCCAGGTAAAGTTTCCGCCGAACGCGGTGTTTTTTCTGATCGTTTTTTCACCTTCCACTCCCCTTCACCAAAGACTTTTAATCCGGGGGATGTGATAAAAAGATGGGCAATTTAGTACCGCGTGGGTTTTTTAAAACGGGATGTTGACGGACTTAGCCCACCTGCAGTTTATGAAAGTGCCTGGTTCATGAGGCACGGAACCGTCTAGGAAACTAGGGTCTATTCAGTTACTGGCAAGAGCGATGTATAGCAAACGCCCGATACTGTTACTCGATGAACCCACAGCGAACCTCGATGAAGCAACCTCCCAACAAGTTATTGCAAGCGTAGTTCAGCACTGCCGCGCCCACAGTAAAACACTGGTAGTTGTCACACATAACGAAAATGTCCTGAGCATGTTCGACTCCGTCATGCGCCTGGAATCAGGGCGCCTGTTATCAGTCGAATTAGCAAAACATCAGAGCGGACGATTATCGGCATGAAATCTCTTCGAAAGATTAAATTTCACTGGTTTTTGCTTGCAGCCTTAATGGTGTCTGTAACAGTCGTTATTACCCTTAACCGGACTCATCCTGAAAATCCGGCTATAAGTATGGTTGTCGATTCCGGTGACATTTTGAGCACGGTAATGACGACCGGTACGGTCAAACCTGTGCGTCAGGTTAACGTAGGCGCTCAGGTTAACGGGCAATTAAGAAAACTTTATGTCCAGCAGGGGGATAAGGTTAAAAAAGGCGATTTGCTCGCAGAAATAGATCCCATGCTCCAGGCAAGCGAACTGCGTAAATCTGAAGCGGAGTTACAAAGTGCCAAAGCCCAGTTACGCTCGGCGAAAGTACTTTTAAAACGGTACAAGCTCGCCTTGGTACGTCAGAAAAAAATGGCTAAAGAAGGTTCCGCAGTACTCGGCGAAGTGGAGCAAGCAGAAGCTGATTATAACTCACAGCAGGAACAGCTTCATGTTGATGAGGCGCGTATTGTTCAGGCCGAAATGGCCGTTGAAACTGCCAGAGTGAACGTGAGCTATACCCGCATTCTTGCGCCGATCGATGGTGAGGTGCTGGGTATCGTGACTCAGGAAGGGCAGACTATCGTCTCATCCCAAAGCGCGCCAACCCTGATGGTTATCGCCGATATGAGCACGATGCGTGTTCAAACCCGCATTTCAGAAACAGACATTCTAAAAGTGAAGACCGGTCAGCGCCTGTGGTTTTACGTGGTGGCCAGTCCACAGCATCGTTTTGATAGTGTATTGGGTGTGATCCAGAATGCGCCTGATGAAGCATTAAAGTCAGAAGATGAGAGCGCTTTGAGCCAGCAGTCTTCAGGTGCTGTCTATTATAACGGCACTTTCAACGTCAATAATCAGCAACGACTGCTGAAAACATCCATGACCGCTCAGGTTTTTATCGTGGTCAGTGAAGCCAAAAATGTCCTGCGCATGCCTCTGGCTGCTCTGGGTCAGCAAGTGAATGGCAAACAATTTTGGGTGCAGGTCATGGTCAATGGCCAGCCTGAAATGCGTCAGATTGAAATCGGCATTCGCGATAATCAGTTTGTACAGGTGGTATCCGGATTAAAGGCTGGTGATCGTGTTATTCCCTTTTCTGCCTCTGATAAAGGAGCGCAGAAATGAATGAATCGCTGATTCATATTGAACACCTTTCGCGGTCTTTTCAGTCTGGCGAAAGGAACATGACGGTGCTGGACAATGTGTCGCTACAGATCAATGCCGGCGAAATGGTTTCCATTATGGGGCCATCAGGGTCTGGAAAAACAACCCTGATGAATATCATTGGTTGCCTCGATAAGCCGAGTTCCGGCCAGATCAGCATTGCGGGGGTGGATATTCAGACCGCCGCAAGCGACACCCTTTCAGCCCTACGCAGCCATTACATAGGTTTTATTTTTCAGCGATATCATTTGCTGCCGTATCTCAACGCGCAGGACAATGTGGCGATGCCTTCTCGTTACACTGCTCTGGGCGTGGCCGACCAATTAACTCGCGCGCGCCAATTACTTGAGCGTCTTGGCCTGGGTGAGAGAATGACCCACCGTCCACATCAGCTTTCTGGCGGTCAGCAGCAGCGGGTCAGTATTGCGCGTGCATTAATGAATGGTGCACAGATTATCCTGGCCGATGAGTCGACGGGCGCACTGGATGTTCAAAGTGGCAAAGAAGTCATGGACATTTTGCATGGCCTGCATCAGGCGGGTCATACCATCATCCTGGTCACCCACGATCCTGAGATTGCTGTGCAGGCAGACCGCATAATAAAAATCAGCGAAGGGAAAATCGTTTCAGATGAGATAAATCTCAGCAGAAAAGTTGCGACTATACATAAATCGTTCCCCGCGGTGGTACCTGCACGCAGGGCAGGCATTATACAGAATTTTTTTGATGTCGTTTCAATAGCCTGGCAGGCACTCAACAGTCATCGTATCCGCACATTATTATCCATGCTTGGCATGATAATAGGTGTCGCCTCCGTAGTTATCTCCATGGCAGTGGGGGAGGGAGCAAAACAGAAAATAATACAAGATATCAGCCAGTTGGGATCAAGCACCCTTTCCGTACGCCCTGGCCTTGGCTGGGATAGCCCGCGGCTGGATATGAAGGATTCTCTTACTGCCCAAGATATTGAATTGATTGGACAGCAACCGTTTGTGAAACAACTTTCTCCTGTTTACACCTTCAACGGCCAGGCTGTTGTGGGTACTCAGCAATTTCAAGCCACCATTTCTGGTGTTAATCAGGATTACTTTTCTATCCTCGGTTTGAACCTCCTTAGTGGAAGGTTACTTAACCGGAATGATATTGAAAATCGTCACCCTGTTTTACTGATTGATAATGAAATGGCGAAGACGTTATACCCAAACCTGGCCGATCCCAGTGGGGAAGTCATACAGATTTCCGGCGTCCCTTTTGTCATTGTCGGTGTCATCAAAGCCAAAGGAACTTTATTTGGCAGCCAGAATATCTGGATGCCATGGTCCTCATTACGTGAACGCATCACCGGTCCAAGGGAGGCCATCAACTCGATTGATATTAAAATCAAAGAAGAGATGAAAACGGAAAATATTAAACCTGTCATTGAACAATTATTGCTCAATGCGCATGGGCGTCGGGACAGCTATGTTCACACCGATAACATGATGATGGAAACGTTACAAAAAACCTCAGACTCTCTGACGCTGTTGATTGCCTGTATCGCTGGTATTTCACTGGTTGTTGGTGGCGTTGGCGTAATGAATATCATGCTGGTTTCTATTAGTGAACGCACCCACGAGATCGGTATCCGCATTGCTGTCGGTGCAAGGGAAAGCGACATCTTGCGGCAGTTCCTTATGGAGTCGGTCGTCATTTGTCTGCTTGGCTGTGCATTGGGGATTGTTTTTACACTGATGGCGAATCTTATTTTCCCGTTAATTACCCAGCAATTTGTCATGATACTGACGATTAAACCTTTCATTCTCTCATGCTGTTTCTCTGTCCTGATTGGTCTGGGATTTGGTTTCTTCCCGGCCAGGAATGCTGCACGTTTGAGCCCGACAGAGGCGTTATCACGCGAATGAAAAAACTCACTTTCCTGTTAAGCGTCGTGCTTTTGGCTGGCTGTCATTCTTTTACCCAAGACAGCTATCAACGTCCTTCCCTTTCATTAGTGAGTAACGAGGGGGCAAAAAATACCGGACAATCATGGTTGCAACGCTCGCCCCACTGGTGGAAGACCTTTAATGATCCGCTGCTATCACAGGCTATTGAGCAGGTGCTGGTAAGCAACAACGATCTGGCAGCCGCCGGGATACGTCTGCATCAGGCGCGTCTTGATGCCGGCTTAACGCGTACCAACCTCACGCCCGATGTCAGTGTTTCCGGCAATGCCAGTAACAGCAAAAATACGCGCAAAATGACCGATTCTCAGGAAAGTTACAGCGCTTCCGTTGAACTCAGCTATGAAATTGACCTGTGGGGCAAACTGGCCAAAAGCCGTGAGCAATCGGAATGGTTGGTGCGTGCATCAGAGATGGATCGTCAAAATACGGCACTCCTGCTTATCGGCAACACCGCGCAGTTTTACTGGCAAATAGCTAATTTGAACCAACAAATTCGCAATACACAAAACAGTGTTCTGCTTGCGAAGCGATCAGAAGCAGCAGTGTTATCACGCTTTAACGCAGGAAGCGTCAGCCAGCTAGATCTGCTGCAGGCACATCAACAGGTTATTGATCTGCAAACGAGTTTGCGTGACCAGCAACAACAACGGCAAGAAGTGCGCAATAGCCTGGCGATTCTGTTTAACCGCTCACCTTCTCAGCGTGTTGCAGAACGTACATCGCTCGATCTCACTCAGATAATCGCGTTAGAAGTCGATCAGCCTTTGGAAGTCATCGCTCACCGCCCGGACATTCAGGCAGCCGAAATGCAACTGCGCGCCTCGTTAGCGGGGACTGAAGTTGCAAAACTTAACTTCTATCCCACTATTTCTCTCAGCGCCGCACTGGGGGCCAGTAGTGATTTGTTCCGCGATTGGTTTTCTAATCCGGCGCGGACGCTGGGAAGTTCAGTGGCTCTTCCCTTTGTACAGTGGAATACCGTGCAGCTTACCGTTGAACGCGCTGATTTAGACGCTCAGCAGGCGGCACTTACATTCCAAAACAAAGTGTACACAGCGCTTTCCGATGTTGATAAGGCCATGACACAGCGTGAAACCTGGCAACTGAAAAGGCAGGCCGCGGCAGAGTCTAAATCACTGAATCAGCGCCGGCTGGAGCTGGCACAAAGCCAGTACTTGTCAGGAGCGGTGCCAATTGATAGCTGGCTTGATGCGCAATCCAGTTTGCTTAACGCAGAGAATACATTTTCCGATAGCCAGTATGGCTATCTCAATACCACCATGCAGCTATGGCTGGCACTGGGTGGAGAAACCATTTTAGAACTCCCGCAGAGGTAAGGAAGACCAATGTTAAATAAATCAACAGGGCCCCGCCGCGTTGTCGTTACCGGTTATGGTGCAATTACAGCTTTAGGGCTTAATAGCACCGATAACTGGGCCTCCGTGATGGAATATCGTCTTGGTTATCGCTATGTTGACCGGAAATCGGCAGGTATCCAGTCATGCTTTTATGGCCTTGTTGAGCAGGAACTGAACATCAAATTTCTTCCTGCGCAAATTCGCCGTCGCATTCCCCGCTTTGCTCAACTGGGGATAGTTGCAGCAAAAGAAGCTGTCGAAATGGCGTTTGGCGATCAACAACCTACGGATATTTATCCGTCACTGGATTGCGGCGTCGTGATAGGCACTGGTTGGGGGGGAATGGATGAAACATTAGCCAATCATGCAGATTACAACGCAACAGGTATTGCTTCTTTGTTTGGCTGTTTTAATTCCATGCCAAACGTGGCGACAGCGGGTGCCAGCCAGTTCTGGAATCTAAGGGGTTACCAGAATACGCCTGTTGCTGCATGTGCCACGGGAACCATTGCGATTGGCGATGCATTTACTGCTATCCGTGACGGGCGGGCGACGATGATGCTCGCCGGCGGAGCGGAATCCCTGCTCAGTGATTTTGCTGTCTGGGACATCGATATATTGAGCGCATTAACAAGCGAACAGGCTGACATTACGAAAGCAAGTTGTCCATTTAGCCTTGACCGCAATGGCTTTGTGCTTTCAGAAGGTGCTGCGGTATTGTGTCTTGAGGAACGCGATGCGGCGATAAGTCGTGGAGCCACCATCCTTGGTGAAATCTCAGGCTATGGCAATTATTCCGATGCCTATGATTTTACATCTCCGGCACAAGACAAAGTTGCCCGCGTGGCAACAATTAATACCGCACTCGCTCAGGCCGGACTTTCTTCTGCCGACATTGATTACATCAATGCTCATGGAACCTCAACTCAGCTCAACGATCTCAATGAGAGCGAAGCCATCGAAATGGCTGTCGGGACAGAAATCCCGGTATCGAGCACCAAAGGCTATAGTGGGCATCTGATTGCAGCAGCGGGCAGCTTCGAGGCCATCATTTGCCTGAAGGCGCTGAAACATCAGATCATGCCGGCCACGTGCCACTTAACGAACCGCGACCCGGCCTGTCATCTCGACTACATCAGCGAAGGACACCGGCCTGCCAAAATTCAACATACTCTTAACCTCAGTTTTGGCTTTGGCGGCGCAAATGCAGCCATCATTATCAGCAGAGAATCATCATGCTTCTGACTTTTAGCCAGGAAGATGCGCTGAAATGGGCTGCATTTTCAGGCGATCACAACCCCATACATTTTGATGCAGAACGCGCTAAAGCCCTGGGTATGGATTCAATGACCGTGCATGGTATGCGCGCGATGCATGATATGAAAAACCATTTGCATAACATGCTTTCATCCAGTGTATCGACCGGTGAGCATTACCGTTTCTGCGTCCGTTTACGACAAAGTGTTAAATACCATGTCCCGCACAAAATCCTGGCGTCTTGCAATACAAATAACGGCAATGTCAGCGGCCAGCTTATTAATACCCTGACTGATGAGCCCTGCTTTAGTGCCACGTTGTCCTCAGTATCAGCACGTCCCTCATCAAAGATGGCACTGATGCAGTGTATCAGCGGGCAGGAATATCGTGCTTTGTACCAGCAATTTTCATCTGGACTTAATGAGCAAAACTGCCAGTGGGTTTTTGAAGACGCTTTATTGTTTCGCTGCCTTATGCAATCAACTGATGTGCTAAGCACATTGGCTAATGTTCTGCCAGAAATGAAGGCCATGACCCTACATGAGATGTTCGAACAGCTTCCTGTCGTTCAGACTCACCATGAAGTGCATTTTAGTGATGCATTACGGCATTTCCTGGCTCCTGCTGCGGGATACAGTCAGGCGTTTCGCTATGATTTTCAGCCCCCTCTGGTGCTCGGCGACCGTGAAAACGGCTTCATTATTCGTTTGGGTTGTCAGGGCGGGGGGGACCCCGAAAATCTGCTGACAACATCAATTACGTTAAAAACCTGGCCTGTTGTGCCATCTACTATTTTTGAATAAGAGAATGAATCATGACTGATACTATTTTTCAAAGCATCTGTGAAATGCTGTGTGACGCAAAAGATCTCGAACCTTCTGCTCTTTCTGCGGATACCCGCCTGAACACTTTAAAACTCGACAGTCTTGACTATGTTGAGCTGATGGTGCTGGCGAAACGTGAATTTGATATCACATTGAATGCACAAATGTTTATTGATCATCCAGATATGAGCCTTATGGATATGTGCGGATTATTGAATGCCCAGCGAGTCTCTCCTGATGCCTGATAACAAATGGATCCTTGTAACCGGAGGCAGTCGAGGGATTGGAGCGGCAGTTGTACGACAGCTTGCCCAATCGTGGAACGTGATATTTACCTGGCAAAAAAATCAACAGCAGGCACAAGAGATTGAGCAAAGTTGTGCATGTCTTCCAGGGAAAGTGCAAAGTTATCAATGTGATGGTACCGACGAAAAACAAGTAGCAACATTAGCGACTAAACTGTTGGCTGATAAAGGAGCGCCTGCCGGGATCGTACACAACGCAGGTATTACGCGTGATGCTCTTCACATCCATCAGAGTAATGAAGACTGGCAGAATGTCATCGACACTAACCTGAATGCGATTTTTTACTGGAACCGGCAATTACTCCCCGCAATGTTTATGCACGGTGGCAGCATTGTTCTGATGTCATCTGTTTCAGCCATCAAAGGCAATTGCGGGCAGGTTGCTTACAGTGCCACCAAAGCAGCAATGACGGGAATTTCACGTTCGCTGGCAAATGAAGTTGCACGTTTTAATGTGCGGGTTAACTGCATATTGCCGGGGCTTATTGAAACCGATATGGTTGCAGCAATGTCAAGGGAAGAGCGAAAACAACTCCAGGCCCAAATTCCATTACGCAGACTGGGCAAACCTGATGAGATTGCCCAGTCTGTAGATTTTTTATTAAGCGATGCTGCGACATATATTACAGGGCAAAGTTTAATTATTGACGGAGGCCTTTCCTCTTAGTTTTAAATGTCAATTTTTTTAATAAAAAGAAAGGAGTATTTTATATTAAGTGAAATACTCTTGTCTGTTATATTTATCTGGCATTGGGATATCATATCCCATGCGCTAATTGAAGTGTTCAACACTGAAATTGAATGATCCTGATATAGGTTGAAAATCCTCAACTCTTAATTCTGCCAGTTAACTTCATCTGGCGATTTTTATTTTAAAGACAAATAAGGTCGCCAGGTGTTATGGGTTTATACCGACTCATTGACCATCTTTCTTTCCTTCGCGACATCTCCCGCCCACCCAGGAAATATTCATTTTTAAAACCTCATTTACGCTCTCTGTCTATCATTTGAATATGCTTTGGGTACCTGCGGAATGTGAAAATTTTTCGCTTGAACCATAAACGCGTTGTTTGTGTTGCCAGCGCGGTTTCCTGCCATCTCTGCTGTACCAAAAATACAAAACGTTGCTTTGTGATTATGGTTTCTTATGTCTCTACGCCTTCACTCGTAGGGTTATCATTATCAATGAATGGGGTGATTTTCAGTTCTGACTATACTTACCGAATCTGATGCGTTTTTCGGATTGTCATACTCCTATAGTCCGCGCTGTACTCTGGAGCCATAGGCATGACGGAAATCGGATTTGCTTTGCTGGTGTTTACGCTGCTACTGGCCGCCACACTGGTGGGAATGGTTGTCAGGCCGGAGAGTAATAAGCAGAGCATCCGGTGCAGGATGATTGCAGGAATCAACAGTGAAGCCGTCCCAGAAGAGGGAAGAAAGATTAGCATTCATGGCAGACGGCGGTTGAGTGGCTGGTTGGTGTTTTGGCGAATACAAAACTAACCACTTTTACCGCCGTTTTCTATTGGTTCATGCTTAACAGCGATGAACCTTTTTTATTTCTAAGCAATGCCGCCTTATGCGAAGGCGGATTTTTATCTGCTGTCAGTGCGTTACGACTTCAGCACGCCATCAAAATCGGACGCATCGTGGCGTTCTTCCAGCTGTTCATCACCCCAGGTGCGGTTGACGATACGGCCACGTTTCACCGCCGGACGGCTGGCAATATCAGCGGCCCAGCGCTGGAAATGCTTGTAGGATTTGATGTCGAGGAATTCGGCGGATTCGTACAAGCCGCCCTGCGCCAGACTGCCGTACCAGGTGAAAATAGCGATATCGGCAATGGTGTATTCTTCACCGGCGATGAAACGGTGCTCTGCCAGCTGGCGATCCAGTACATCCAACTGACGTTTGGCTTCCATCGTGAAGCGATTAATGGCGTATTCGATTTTCACCGGCGCGTAATGATAGAAATGTCCGAAGCCGCCGCCCAGATAAGGCGCAGAGCCTTGCAGCCAGAACAACCAGTTCAGGGTTTCGGTGCGACCGGCGAGATCTTGCGGCAGGAACTTACCGAATTTTTCGGCCAAATACAGCAGGATATTGCCGGATTCAAACACGCGGATCGGCGGCGTAGCGGAGTTATCCAGCAGTGCCGGGATTTTCGAGTTCGGGTTAACGTCAACAAAGCCGCTGGAGAACTGATCGCCTTCGTTGATGCGGATAATAAACGCATCGTATTCCGCACCGCTGACACCCTGTTCCAGCAATTCCTCCAGCAGGATCGTCACTTTCTGGCCGTTTGGTGTGCCCAGCGAATAAAGCTGAAGCGGGTGTTTGCCGACCGGCAACGTTTTATCATGTGTCGGGCCCGCTATCGGGCGGTTGATGTTCGAGAACTTGCTGACTTCGTCTTTATTCCAGGTCCAGACTTTTGGTGGCTGATACTGTTCTGACATGACATTCTCCGCATCTTTTTTTGAGGTTAAGACTCAAAAGTCTAGCAGGAGATACCCAACGATGACGCTGAGAATGTGCCCTCAGACAATGCGGCTAACTGGCCGCAGGATACAACCCTTTACGCTTCCATTTCACATCGGCCACTGTCTGGCCGGTGTGAATGTTGCCTTGCAGCAAAAGATTGAATTTCGCACCTGTGGCCCGCATTAAACGGCTCTGCAGAATATAAACCGCCTCAGTCCCCAGTTCGCGGCAAGGCAGATGCACGGCTGTGAAACCTTGTGCCAGAGTATTTTTGGCATCGTGGGCAAAATCAATACTCATCACTGAAATGTCTTCCGGCACACTGATGCCATGTTCCGTCAGCACTTCCACAGTAGCCAGTGCCATCGGATCGCCACCGCAAATAATGGCGGAAGGCAGCATCTCCCGTTTATGTTCCCGCAAGTATTTATCCATCGTTTGCCTGGCCTGTTCTTTGCCGTTGCCATGATTTATCAGCAGATGGCTGGCTTCATCGAACGCAATGTGATGTTCGAGGCAGGCACGTTTAAAGCCATCGAGGCGTTGCATCATGGTTTCACGACGCAGGTCGGTGAACAACAACACCGGGCGATGTCCTCTGAGAAACAGGTAATTGGCCGCGCTGTAGCCAATGGAATAATGATCTGCCGACACGCAATCGAGCCGCATTTCGCTGTCTTTGGCATTAATCATCACCACCGGCTTGTTGGATTCCGCGGCAAGGCGGTACAGCATCACGTCATCTATACCGATGATGACGATCCCGTCGACATCCGGCTGGTGCAGTGCCTGCATAAAAACAGCGATATCCGGCTCATTGACGGCCAGCGCACATTTGCGGACATGGATATCAAAGCGCGCTACTTCAGTGGTTATTTCCTGGATCACTTCATAATAATAACGGTCTTCGTGCGGAGAGAATGCCGCCGGGGGCGCACAGATCAGGAGGCAATTCATTAACAAACGGCTGGCCGGAATGTCACGTAAAATACCCATTTTTCTTGCATGGTTAAATACTTTTTCTTTTGCCTGCGGACTGACATTGGCTTTACCCGCCAGCACACGGGAAACAGTACTCGGAGAAAGCCCGGTTAACTCCGCAATTTGCCTGATTTTTAATTTTCCCGTCATTTTGTGATCAATGCCTCATATGCTGATGGACTTATTGCCACGCTTAACCGTTTGTAATTGATGGACTATTGAGGATGATAGCAAATTGCGAAAACTGCACTGCAATTCCTGTCACAAATAACGGTTGTTGGAAAAAAAAACCATTACTACTCTCCGGAATATAAATCTCAGCAACACAAAATAAGGTTTTTATTTGCGCTGAATATTTAAAAATTTCAACGCGATGACCCTTTGTGTCCGGCTTAAGTCAGCCTGCTGCCCGCTTTAATAGAAGGAGATAGATAATGCTCAAAATAGCAATTATTGGTACAGGTAATATTTCGCATAATCATATTCAGGGATATTTAGAGTTTACGGATCGTTGCCAGATTGTTGCGCTGGTAGATATTTATCCTGAAAAGGCGGAAGAGAAAAAACGTCATTATGGCCTGACCAATGCGAAGGTGTATGCCAGCCATGAGGAAATCCTCGGCGACACTGAGATCGACGTTTTTGACGTGTGTACACCACCGTATGTCCATGCCGAAATTTCTATCAACGCCCTGAATGCGGGCAAGCATGTGCTGTGTGAAAAGCCGATGGCAGCATCGTTGCAGGAATGCGATGCCATGATCAGTGCAGCAAAAGAGAGTGGTAAAACACTGTCAATTATTGCGCAGAATCGCTTTACCGACGCGTTCTGGCGCTTAAAGAAAGTGCTGGATTCCGGCGAAACCGGCAAAGTCTGTCATGCGCAGGTCGATTCATTCTGGTGGCGTGGTCATTCCTATTACGATTTGTGGTGGCGCGGCACCTGGGAAAAAGAGGCGGGCGGTTGCACGCTGAATCACGCGGTTCATCATATTGATGCTATCCAGTGGATGCTCGGTTTCCCGTCTGAAGTGGTGTCGATGATCACCAATGCCGCGCACGATAACGCCGAAGTGGAAGATCTCTCGGCAGCCATTTTCAAATATGACACCGGCGCGCTGACCCAGCTGACGGCCTCTGTAGTGCATCATGGTGAAGATCAGAAGATTGTCATTCAGGGCGAGAAAGCGCGAATTTCTGCCCCGTGGGATAAATACGCCAGCATTTCTGCGCCGAACGGCTTCCCGATAGATGAACGCGATACCGATCGTGAAAATCAACTCGAAGACATTTACCAGTCGATCCCTAAACTCACTTATACATTGCATATCGGCCAGATTGACAATTTCCTCACTGCGCTGGAAACCGGCACCGCGCCGCTGATCGACGGCGTGCAGGGCAAGCGTTCGCTGGAACTTATCGCCGCCATTTATAAATCCGCCATCACCCGCAGTATCGTGAGCCTCCCGCTGGCTTCCACCGACCCGTTCTATCAGACCGGCGGACTGGTTTCGCTCGCCCCGCACTTTTATGAGAAATCTGCATCGGTAGAAAACTTCGCCAATGAAGACGCGATCCCGCTCGGCAAAAACATGGATAAAGGAGCCTGAACATGAGCAACAAAGACGGTATGAATTATGCGCCGGTAGGCAAACCGCAGCCGGTGGTAAAACCGGGTGAATTCGTGATTGCCGCCGCGGCGTTGGATCACGGGCACATCTACGGCATGTGTAACGGATTGATTGAAGCAGGAGCCAGCCTGAAATGGGTTTACGATCCTGACCCTGCAAAAGTAGAGAAATTTGTTGCGCAGTATCCGCAGGTGAAAGTTGCCGGATCCCTGCAAATGATCCTCGATGATAAAGAAGTGCAACTGGTGGCAGGTGCGGGCATTCCGTCTGAACGCTGCGCGCTGGGGCTGAAAGTCATGGCCGCCGGAAAAGACTATTTCAGCGACAAAGCGCCGCTGACCACGCTGGAACAACTGGCAGCGGCGAAGGCAAAAGTAGCCGAAACCGGGCGTAAATTTGCGGTGTATTACAGCGAACGTCTGCACGTAGAAAGTGCGGTATTCGCCGGCCAGTTAGTGCAGGAAGGGGCGATCGGGCGTGTGATCCAGACGCTCGGCACCGGTCCGCATCGCGAAGGCGAAGGACGACCAGACTGGTTTTATGAGAAAGAGCAGTTTGGCGGCATTCTCTGTGATATCGGCAGCCATCAGATTGAAC
This sequence comes from Rahnella sp. AN3-3W3, assembly GCF_003263545.1. Taxonomy (NCBI): domain Bacteria; kingdom Pseudomonadati; phylum Pseudomonadota; class Gammaproteobacteria; order Enterobacterales; family Yersiniaceae; genus Rahnella; species Rahnella sp. AN3-3W3. Next base: position 90,387 of record NZ_JYDG01000007.1, on the reverse strand, counting down.
AGTTTCTGTTTTACACCGGCAACAGCAATGCTCACGTCGTAGCGGCTCAGGCACTGAATTTCAATCATCCGCAATATCCGAACTTTGAAGATTTTGGCGACACCATGCTGGAAGGCGAAAACGGCGCGCGCGGTTATTTCCGCTGCGACTGGTTCACGCCGGAAGGGCTGAGCACATGGGGCGACGGGCGTCTGACGCTGCTCGGCACCGAGGGTTATATCGAGATCCGCAAATATGTCGATCTCACACGCGGCGAGCAGGACGTGGTGTATCTGGTGAACCGGGAAGGGGAGTTCCGTTATCCGGTTTCCGGCAACGTCGGCTTCCCGTTCTTCGGTCAGCTGATACTGGATTGCCTTAACCGCACCGAAAAAGCCATGACGCAGGAACATGCGTTTAAGGCCGCCGAACTGTGCGTGCGGGCGCAGATGCTGGCTAACGAAACCCACTGAATCGGGAGCGGATCATGAAAACTCTTGGGGCTGCGGTGATCGGTTGTGGTGCCATCCATACCTGCCATGTCACGGCGATTCAGCATGAGCCAGATTGTCAGTTAAGGGCCATTGCTGAGTGCAATATTGGCAAAGGCAGGGCGCTGGCGCTGGAATATGGCTGTGATTTTTATACTGATTATCACGAAATGTTATCTGATCCGCTGATTGACGTGGTGCATATCTGTCTGCCACATCATTTACATCTGGAAGCGATTCTCGCCGCGCTGGCGGCGGGAAAGCATGTTTTCACCGAGAAACCGGTGGCGCTGAATATCGGTGAAGTCAGCGCCATTAAACGGTCAGAGGCGCAGGCTGACGGAGTGCTTGGCGTGTGTTATCAGAACCGCCTGAATCCTTCCAGTCAGAAAATCAAAGCACTGCTGGACAGCGGGCAGCTGGGCAACATGTTGAGCATCAAAGCCGTTCTGACCTGGTCACGCGGCGGGGCGTATTACAGTGAAAGCCTGTGGCGCGGGCGTTTTGCCACCGAAGGCGGCAGCCTGCTGATCAATCAGGCGATCCACACGCTGGATTTAATGCAGTGGTTTAGCGGCGGCGTGCTGGCGCTGAAGGGCGTGGTGGAAAGAACGTTTCTCAGTGATCTGACTGAAAATGAAGATACCGCGATGGCCAGCCTGAAAATGGTTAACGGTGCGCGAGGATTGTTTTACGCAACCAATTGTCACAGCACTGACTCGCCGTTGCTGCTGGAAATTCATTGTGAAAAAGGACTGCTGCAGTTACATCACAACGCGCTGTGGCTGATTGAAGGAGAAAATAAAACGCTGCTGGTCAGCGATGACCGTCCGTCAGGAACCACCAAAAGCTACTGGGGCGACAGTCATCGTCAGGCAGTATCAAATTTCTATTATTCCATTCGTCATCCTGAAGAAAAAAATTATATCTCTGTTTCACAGGCCGAAGTATCTCTGAATATGGTCGGGGCGATTTATCGCTCATCACAATCAGGAAAATGGATAACTCTGGCTGATTAAATAATTTTAATAATAACTTTACCTTCACAGGATAATAATAATGAAACCTACTGAGCGCAGAGTCGGTTACGGCACGGCTATAGGCTATGGCGTAACTGACTTATTTGGTGGCGGTGCATTCGCCGTTATCGGTACCTGGCTTTTATTCTTCTATACCATGTATTGCGGATTGACTGTTTTAGAAGCGGGATCTATTTTCGCTATCGCCCGAGTGATTGACGCAATATTAAGTCCGATCATGGGCTATATTACCGACCACTTTGGTAATACCTGGCTGGGTAAACGGTTTGGCCGCCGTCGCTTTTTCCTGCTGATCAGTTCGCCGCTGATGTTCCTGTATGCGCTGGTCTGGGTCAAGGACATGGGCTACTGGTATTATCTCGGAACGTATTTGTCGATTGAATTACTGTCGGCGATGGTGCTGGTGCCGTGGGAAACTCTGGCTGCAGAGATGACCAACCGTTTCGGTGAACGTACACGCCTGGCCGGTGTGCGCATGATTTGCTCGCAGCTTGGCGGTTTTCTTGCCGTGTCGGTACCGGGCGTGATCATGATGTTTACCGGTAAAGATAATCCGATGACGTATACCTATACCGGGATGTTCTTCGCCACAGTATTTTGTATTGCGGTATTCACTACCTGGTTATGTACCTGGGAGGCGAAGGATGTGCGGGATCCGAATGAGCCTGAACCGGAAATGGAAACGGGCGGCAGCCTCTGGCATCATCTGAAAAGTCTGGTGCTGGATTTTATTTCGTCCTTTAATATTCGCATGTTCCGTCAGCATATTGTTATTTATATTGCGTCATTCACTGCAATGGACGTATTTGGTGCCGTATTTACCTATTATGTAGTTTATGGCTTGCATCAGGATGTTGGGGCGGTTTCGGGATATTTAAGCGTCGCAGCTTTTGTTTCTGTACCTTCAACAGTTGTTTATATGATGGTGATGGAAAGGCTGAATGTTTCGCCTTCCGCTGCGTTGCGGATAGCGTATGGCTGTATCTTCTTTGTCCTGGCTGCTCTGTTTTATATTTATATTACCAACACAGCGGTGCCGCTAATTCTCTTTACTTCCATTTTTGTTGTTTTAGGCTTTGGTCGTTCAGGGCTCTATTATATTCCGTGGAATATTTACAGCTTTATTCCGGACGTCGATGAGATAGTCACCAAAAAACGTCGCGAGGGTATTTTTGCCGGTGTCATGGTATTTACCCGTAAAAGTACTGTCGCGATTGCCATAATGATTGTAGGTCTGGTGCTGGAAGAAAGCGGATTTGTGAAAGGGCAGGGCGCGCAACCGCTCAGCGCGTTAAACGCGATCATCGGACTGATGATCTTTGCCACCGGGGCATTGCTGGCAATCAGTTTCTATATGACCTTCAAATTCAAGCTGACGCGGGACACGCATAAAATTCTGATCAAAGAAACTGCTCGCCTGAAACTGGGCGGCGCCCAGGAAGATTGCGACGAAGTATCGCGCAAGGTGATTAAAGACCTGACGGGTTACGAATACAATGAGGTGTGGGGCGGCAGCGCAACGCAAAAAAATACCAGGGAAAAATTAGCGATAGAATAATCAGTAAAATGCGGGCAGATAGTCTGCCCGCTTTCATTTCCGGTCAGCTTGCCTGTGCAGGCAAGGTCTGATTCCCATCACCCAGCGCACGCTGCATAAACACCGTATCCAGCCAGCGGCCATGCTTGAAACCGACAGAATGCATGGTGCCTTTCACCTGAAAACCAGCAGCGAGGTGCAGATTAATCGACGCCATGTTTTCGCTGTCGCCAATATTCCCCACCAGCTGGCGAAAACCGTGCATTTCCGCCCAGTCAATCGCCCGGCGAAGTAACGCTTTACCCGCACCACGTTTCTGAAAACCGGGATCGATATAAATCGAATCCTCCAGCGTATAGCGGTAAGCAAAACGCTCGCGATAGCGGCCCAGATAGCAATACCCTTTCACTTCCCCCTCGTGCAAAACCACCAGCCACAGCAAACCGGCTTCCTGAATTTTTTTCAGGCGCAGCGCCATTTCATGTTCATCAGGCGGCTGAGTTTCGAACGAGGCCGTCCCATGCAAAACATGCCAGGCATAAATTTTCTGCATGGCAGGGATATGTTGTTCATCTGCTTCAATAATTTCCATCTTTCCGGTCTCGTGGGTGATTTCGCTATAGCCTACTCTTTCCGAAAAGGAGCTGGGAGGGCAAACTGTTTATCACAGATATAAGTAAAAGATCTGGATGCCGGAGATAAGCGGAGTTATCTATATGCTTTTTTCTTCTTAGTAGTGCTTTATTGGTTTTTTAAACCGCGATAATCCTCCTGTTATAGTCAGTTCATTACTCTTTAGCGGTTATTTTTTAAGGAAAAAAAGTGAAACTGACGATAGCTCATTTACGGACCGGCGCGGTGGTATTATTGGCGGGATTACTGCTGGCGGGCTGTGATCAAAAAAGCGGTGATGCCAAACATATCAAAGTTGGCGTGATTAACGGCGCCGAGCAGGATGTGGCGGAAGTCGCTAAAAAAGTCGCCAAAGACAAATACGGTCTGGACGTAGAACTGGTTGGTTTCAGCGGCTCTCTACTGCCCAATGACGCAACCGAACACGGCGACCTGGATGCCAACGTATTCCAGCACCGCCCGTTCCTCGACCAGGATAACAAAGCTCACGGCTATCATCTGGTGGCGGTCGGCAACACCTTTGTGTTCCCGATGGCGGGTTACTCGAAAAAGATTAAAACCGTTGATCAGCTTAAAGACGGCGCCACCGTGGCGATCCCCAACGATCCGACCAACTTAGGCCGCGCGCTTCTGTTGCTGCAAAAAGAGAAACTGATCACCCTGAAAGACGGCAAAGGCCTGTTGCCGACGACGCTGGATATCACTGAAAACCCGCATCACCTGAACATTATGGAACTGGAAGGCGCGCAACTGCCACGCGTGCTCGACGACCCGAAAGTCGATGTTGCCATTATCAGCACCACCTATATCCAGCAAACCGGATTATCGCCTGTGCATGACAGCGTATTTATCGAAGATAAAAATTCGCCGTACGTGAATCTTCTGGTTTCACGTACGGACAATAAAGATGCGGAAAACGTGCAGGAGTTTCTGAAATCGTATCAGTCTCCCGAAGTGGCGAAAGCAGCCGAGAAAATCTTTAACGGCGGGGCGGTTCCGGGCTGGTGATGGTGTTTGCATTACAAAATCTGCTATTTACAGAAGCCCGCTCAATTGCGGGCGTTTAATTTAGTTAAGCCATTCTGCCACGCCACCATGTCGCGAGCACGTCCCTCGACGGTGAGCACTGAAACTGTAGGTTCCATCTCTGCACTGAGCCGATGCGCCATCAGGAGCATTGCCCGACTTTGTATGCGCCGGGCGGTGAATTTCCTGCCCGTCTGAATTGGTATAATCTCCTTGCTCGATAAGCTCATTATCGGTTGAGGAAGGTTGCGTATGCTGTTTGGCAATTGCCGGATTCAATAAAAGACTGACTGCAAATAGCAAAAATCCCAGTAAGCGCATGATCGCACTTTGTCCTTGTTATGGTTGTATTACCTGAATGATTGGCGAGGAGATTACTCCTTATACCCATACAGACAATACTGATATTTAATCAGTAGTTAATTGTCTTACTGAACGTCGTTATGTGAACTGTGAAAGGGTGTCCCCTTCAGGAATCATTTATTTAATCATTTTAGTGAAAAATGGAAATTAAATATTAGCGTCTATCATCGGGAGTATAATTTGTAAAACCGCATGCTAAGCCAGGCGCATTTATCCAATATTTTTATCAGAATTACTCCTTCAAGTATTTCCTTGTTTAAAATAATTTAGCTAAAGAGAGATCACGAGTATGATGCCGGAATGTCCATAATAAAAGAAAGTGGTTGGCATGAAAATGATGTACAGCTTCGAGTTAACAGTAAGAGTGTGCTGGGAAATGGCGTCATGACCAAAGGCTACTATCTGGTCATACGGGATAAAACTACCTGCGGCGGTATTATTCCAATACATGAGCGGGCAATGAAGGCACTGGTAATCGAGGGCATTATCAAACTAACCGGGGTATTCCAATGCTCAACGCTCATACCGGGCATATGCTATTTCTAAGCGTTGTCTGCGTAGATTTTTTGGCACCGATAGAGAGGCATAACTTAGCCGTAAGGACCGCTACCTTTATCTGAATGACATTTTCACCAAGCGTAAAAGTTACTCATTTGATGAGCTTATTGGGATTGCGATTGATAGTGGGTCAGCGTGCCAGACATGAGCAATCTAAACGCGGGCAGGAGGGCATGATATTAGTAGATGAGTTTATGTGATCGGGATGAAATCCACGCCGGAGCGTGGATTTTACCTTAGGAAAACAGAATGACTTAACTGTCTTGTTTTATCTGGGACTTGAGCTCGTCCATTTTCGCTATGAGCGGAGTCTTCTTGGCTTCTAGCCAAGATATATACTCATGGCATGATTTAATATCCTCTGATGCAATTTCCTTGCTCTTTTCTAATGAGTGAATGGCTTCTTGTTTAAAATTAATTCGCTGCTCAATCTCCTGTTTGGCAGAAAGACGGTTCTCAAGCTTAACCTGACCAATATCACTTTTATATTCATTCTTGAGTTGCGATATTTCCCTTTGCAGAGCCCTGATGTTTTTTGGCGCATCATCGAAGTTCTGCATCAGTTTCCTGCCACTGTTTGCCCTTATGGTTGGGCACTTTAATGAGATCAGAATATTGACGGCGGCCTTCTTTTAAATCGTAACCGAAGTGCTTGATGGCATATTTATCGCTGCCCAGATGTTCACGCCAGCTGGTGGTGCCAAAGCCCGTATCGCGATTATCATAAATAGCGCCGCTCTCAGCTTTTCTCAGATCCTGCTCGGCACTGTTTACACCGTGTTTCCTTGCAAAATCGAGTAAAACCGCACGGCTATTTTCATGCGCGGCAATTTTATTATTTAATGTACTGATTTCGGCATTTTGTTTGGCCTCAAGTTTACTGATTTTTGCTTCAGTATCTTTTAAACGCTTGGCATCTTTGACCGCAAAGTCTTCCGAGGAGGTGTTCTTTAGCGCATCGGCCAGAGGTTTAATCTCATTATGCAGTTTTTTAATTTGCACATCAGCTTTGTTAATTTCTTCCTTAAGTTTGGCGATCTCATTTTTTTCCTGAGAAATATTTCTTGAAATGAGTTGGAGATCATCAGCAAGACCTTTAATCTCACCGTTTACTTTGGCATTGTGAGCATTTATTTCATTTTTGTGAATGTCCTGCACAACCGGGGCAAGCTTCTGTTGAATATTTTTAAGCTTCTCTTCTTTCTTATCATGCATTTTGGAATTCTGCGCTTCAAGCTTATCAAATAAATCACTGAAAGTATTTTTCAGCGCGACAGGGTCTTTTGGACATGATTCCATTTTTGTCATTAGCAGCTGGCCGACCTCAACTTTATCGCATTTATTGAGAATTCTGTTCAGCGTATTGACATCGCCTTTATGAATGCGTTTGTCACTGTCATTAAGTAAGTTCTTATAGGCTGAAATAAAACTATTTTGGTCACGTACGCTTAGTGAATTAGACATGATTTAGTTCCGAGTGTCGATTTAATAGATAATGTAGCAATGTGCTAAATCGTATATCTCCCTCCAGAGAATTTCTTCTAAAAAACGCTTTTTATATATTTCGCTTGTGGGTGGAATTGAGGCGGTTTTTGATATCAGTTTTTAAATCACTAACGTAAATTAGTTAATTCCCGTTGCGCGGTCGTGGCAACGAGGCTTCTTGTGAATAAAGTTAGTAAGAAACTTATAAAGGAATGAGTAAATGCAATTAACCAAATTGGTTTGGGCCTTTGGTATGGGGGCTGCTGTACTGGCAGGCCAGTCACAGGCAAGCGATCAGGGACACGGCACGGTTAAGTTTACCGGCAGTATTATTGATGCCCCTTGTTCAATTACCCCTGAAACCATTGAGCAGACCGTCGATTTGGGCGAAATCTCCAATAAATCTCTGCTCAACGGCGGAAAGTCCAACCCGCGTCCGTTTGATATCAAACTGGAAAGCTGCGACCTCTCGGGACTTACGGATAAAACCGTCACCATTACCTTTACCGGACCGGAATCCAGCGCTCAGCCCGGCTATTTGGCTATTGTCGGAAGCAGCGCCAGCGGGGCGGCTATCGGCATTACCAACGATGAGGGCACCAATATTCCTCTTGGCACCGCCAGTTCCGCGACAAAAACACAGCAGGGTGATAACACGCTGACCTACTCCGCCTACCTCAAAGGAAACGGCGGGAGCACAACGGTCGTGCCGGGTTCCTTCACCTCGGTTGCCAATTTTACTCTGGCCTATCAGTAAGCACACAGCGGGCCTTCTGCGTTTTTCTATACGGTTTTCGTTTGTGAGATACCTATGAATAGCAGTGTTTCGTTTGTAGTGCCCTCCCTGCTGGTGTGGCTTGTGCTATGCCTGGCCTCCTCAGGTGCGCTGGCGAAGAATGCGGCGGATCAGGGGCATGGAAAGGTAAGCATGCAGGGTTCGATCATCGACACACCCTGCGCGATCGCCGTGGCCAGTCGGGAACAGGTGATTGATCTGATGACTATCCCACTGGAACAAGTCATCCGTGACGGTGCTGGCCCTTCTAAGCCATTCAGTATTCATCTGGAAAATTGCGCCTTTGAACAGTTGATTCCTAACCAGCAGGACTGGTCGCATTTCATGGTGACCTTTGATGGTCCCGTTACCGACGGCGAGCTGTTTGCTCTCCACGGTGGCGCTCGAGGTATCGGGTTAGAGATTTCTGATGCCACAGGAAACCGTATGCAGCCCGGCATTGCTTCGCAGGCGGGCCTGCTGCAGCCCGGTGCCATGCGCCTTGATTACTCACTACGTTTGGTGGGCAACCATCAAAAACTACGGGCCGGGGCTTACTCCACTACCGTGCGTTTTAAACTGGATTACTTTTGATGAGGCAGGTTTTATATCACGCCGGCGCATGGCTGCGCCGTTGTCCTGTAGCGCTGATGGTGACGCTGGCTTTTCAGGGGGCAAAGGGATACGCGGCAGACGCAATAGAATTCAACACGGATGTCCTGGATATTAGTGACCGTTCACACATCGACCTTAGCCAGTTTTCTCAGGCAGGGTACATCATGCCGGGTGAGTATCAGATGGTTATCCGTCTGAACAAAGCCGAGCTGCCGGAGCAAACGTTAGCGTTTATTAAACCGGATAACGATCCTCAGGGCAGCCAAGTGTGTCTTACGCCACAGGTCATTGCTCAACTGGGTTTAAAAGCTTCTGCTTTGCGCGATCTCAAGTGGTGGCACAGCGGGCAATGTCTGGATAACGCGAGCCTGCCGGGGGTAAGCGCGCGGGCAGTTCTAGGCGAAAGCGCGCTCTACCTGAATGTTCCCCAGGCATATCTGGAATATACCGCTGACAACTGGGATCCGCCCGCTCGCTGGGATGACGGTATTGCCGGGGGAATTTTTGATTACAACCTTAACGGACAGTCGTCGCGTTTTACCGGCGCGAGCCACAGGGATGTCCAGTCGCTCAGCGGCAACGGAACCACAGGGTTTAACCTGGGTGCCTGGCGTTTTCGCGCCGACTGGCAGGGGCTGTACAACCATACCCGTGGCTCCATGAACAACACGCAGCGTGACTGGCAGTGGAGCCGCTACTACGCCTGGCGGGCGATCCCCTCGTTAAAATCGAAGCTGATGCTCGGTGAGAACTACCTCAATTCCGGCATGTTCGACAGTTTCCGCTACACCGGAACCAGCATGGAGTCTGATGACAATATGCTGCCACCAAACCTGCGCGGTTACGCGCCGGAAGTCGTCGGCGTGGCAAAAACCAACGCTAAAGTGACCGTTAGCCAGCAGGGACGGGTTATCCATGAAACCACGGTCGCCGCAGGGCCGTTTCGGATTCAGGATTTGAACACCGCCGTTTCGGGCACTCTGGATGTGAAGGTTCAGGAGCAGGATGGCACTTCGCACAGTTTTCAGGTTGATACAGCAAGCATTCCCTATCTTACGCGCCCGGGCAGCGTGCGATACAAACTCGCCTTCGGTAAACCTTCAGATTACCGGCACGATAGCCAAGGGCCGGGGTTTGCCACCGGCGAATTCTCTTGGGGGGTGAATAACGGATGGTCATTGTATGGCGGGAGTTTGCTGGCCGACGACTATCACGCGCTGGCGGCAGGGATTGGCCGCGATTTGCTGGCGTTAGGGGCGCTTTCATTTGACGTCACTCAGTCCCATGCGGAACTGCCAAGGGACAACACAAAAACGGGCAGCTCGTGGCGTCTTAGCTATTCCAAACGTTTTGACGAATACGACAGCCAGGTCACCTTTGCGGGCTATCGCTTTTCTCAGCGCGACTTTATGAGCATGAGTGAATATCTGAACGTGCGCTATCACGGCATCGTCGGTAACAACAATAAAGAGTTGTACACCATCGCTTTCAACAAGCAGTTCCGTAGTCTGGGCCTGAGTGCCTATGCGAACTATAGCCACCAAACCTACTGGAACCGCCCGGATAACGATAGTTACAACCTCTCCCTGTCGCGCTATTTCGATGCCTGGCGTTTTAAAAACGTCAGCCTCAACCTGTCGGCCTATCGAACGCTTTATAACAACACTAGCGATGACGGCATGTATCTCAGCCTGTCATTGCCGTGGGGTAACAGCAGCACGTTGAATTTCGACAGCCAGGCGGGCAGCACGGGTAATAGCACAACGGTGGGGTATTTCGAACGCCTCGATAGCAATAACAGCTATCGGGTCAAGGCCGGAGCGGGCAGCAGAGGCAATGCGGTTGGCAGCGGTTACTTCACCCATCAGGGGAATAACGCGGAAATGAGCGTCAACACCAGCTACGAAGGTAGCCGCTATCACTCCGTCGGCCTTTCTGCTCAGGGCGGCATAACGGGCACCACGGAAGGCGTTGCGTTACACCGCGTAAGCACAATGGGGGGAACGCGAATGATGGTCGATACCTCGGGCGTCAGCGGCGTTCCGGTGCGGGGATACGGTGGTGTTACCGAGACTAACCGGTTTGGAAAAGCCGTCGTGTCGGACATCAGCAGCTACTACCGAAGCAGCGTTAGCGTGGACGTCAACAAGCTGGCGGATGATGTTGAGGCTACGCGCTCGGTGGTGCAGGGTACCCTGACCGAAGGCGCGATCGGTCTGCGTCGCTTCGGCGTTATTGCCGGGGAAAAAGCGATGGTCACCATCCGTCTTGCGGACGGCACTACGCCCCCGTTTGGTGCAGTAGTTATGGGGCTCGGCGGTCATCAGGCTGGGATCGTTAACGATGGCGGCCAGGTTTGGCTAACCGGAATGAATGCCGGAGAATCGATGCGAGTGGTATGGGATGGGAAAACCCAGTGCGAGCTGAGTCTGCCGAAACCCTTGCCCACGGCCCCCGATAATCTAATGCTGCTGTGCCAAAGCGTACGGGCTTAAGCCCCCTGCTATCAGGCAAAAGAGTGAATGACAATTCGGTCGCCGCGCAAGACGGCACGGCGACATCCTGCAAAGCGAGTTTCAATTGATGAAAAACTATTCTTATTTGACGATGACCTCCACCACCCTGATTGCCGTACTGATCAGCCAAAGCGCGACGGCAGCCATTGCTCTTGACCGTACGCGTGCCGTCTTTAACGGTGCAAATAAATCGATCAGTTTAAATATCACCAACCAGAATAAAATGTTGCCCTATCTTGCTCAGGCATGGGTAGAAGATGAGCAAGGTAACAAAATCACCCAACCTCTGACCGCGCTTCCGCCGCTACAGCGAGTAGAGCCGTTGGCAAAAGGCCAGGTGAAACTGCAGTTGATGGGGAATGCCAGCACGCTGCCTCAGGATAGAGAGTCGCTATTTTACTTTAATCTGCGTGAAATCCCGCCCAAAAGCACGAAAGCCAATACTTTGCAGATTGCTCTGCAGACGCGAATCAAGCTGTTCTATCGGCCGGAATCCATTGAAATCAATAGATCCGAAGGCGAAAGCGTGTGGCAGGAAAAAATTACGCTTAAGCGCGAAGGCGATAAATACCGCGTTATTAATCCTGGCCCCTATTACGTGACCCTGGCCGGGGCATACGAACACTCGGACAGCCCCCCGATTGCCGGCTTCGATCCGGTGATGATTGCCCCTCGTTCAGATGCTTTGTTGAACATCAAGGCATCGACGCTGGGACAGAAACCGATGCTGGCATGGATTAATGACTACGGCGGGCGACCGAAGCTTATCTTCAACTGCGCGGGCAACGTTTGCCGGGTCACCGGGAGTAAAGCCGGGTGAGGCTGATGGAGAAGCAAAGCAAGTGGAATTACCACGTTCTGGCAGGGTGCAACCGCGCTGCCAGCGCCCTGGCTTTGGCGCTGGTGCTGCCGCCGACGGCTTGGGCGCTGCCCGACAACTGGAACGTTGAAGGCGTAAACGGGGCACTGCATATTTCGGGCGATTTTGTCGAGGGGGCATGTCGCTCGACATGACTTCTCAAACTCAGGAAGTCAGTCTCGGCAACACATCAACCGAGGCGCTGCGAAACCCGGGCGATCGCGGTGAGCCGGTAGCCTTTACGCTGAGGTTACGTGACTGCGTGCGCAGCGGGTCAGAGATGCTCAATACGTGGAGCGGGAACAGCAGCTGGGATTCGCTTCAGCCGGCTGTCAGCGTGACTTTTTTGGCCCCCGCGGATGCCGACAGCCCCGAGCTGGTGCAGGTGAACGGCCTCACCGGGCTGGGTTTGAGGATCGCCGACAGCGCCAGGCGTGACGTGCGATTAGGCGAGCGTACGCTGCCGCAGTTTGTCACCCCGACCAATGATGCGCTGGTCTACTACGTGCAGCCCGAACGCACTCCGGCCCCGTTAACGGCGGGTACATGGCAGGCTACGGTCGGCTTCAGGCTGAATTATGACTAAGGATCCAAAGATGATATTTGCCCGATGGGGAGCAATGGCCCTGTTCGCAATGACGGGAATGCTGCTGGGGGGTGATGCGGCAGCGGCGGGCTCCAGTAATTTAGATGTTCGCATTACCGGCACGGTGGTGGCGACCGCATTGTGTACTTTTAGCGGATCTGACCCGATTAAGGTGGAATTCGGTGACGTCTATATCAATGAAATTATTGGTGAGACCTATAAACAGCCCGTTCCCTATCAGGTGACCTGCAAAGGCGATCCGGACGGTAAAACGCTGCAAATGCAGATTGCCGGTAGCGCTGCCAGCTTTGATGGGAAACAGCTAAAAACTGATGCCAGCGGGCTTGGCATCAAATTGCTTAAAGGAAGCGAAACGCTGCCGGTAAATCAATGGTTCAACTTCGATAATGCCAGCCAGCCTTCGCTGTACGCCGTGCTGGAAAAACAGAGCGGCGCACGTTTTCAGGACGGACAGGCATTCAACGCCAGCGCCACGTTAAAAGTGGCTTATAACTGAGGCAATCAGGGTGAAGAACAAAGTTTACGGCGGCTGCGGAAGGAGCCTGGCGCTGGCGCTGCTGCTGTCCGGGGCAGGTGTTCAGCTCACGTCGGCGCATGCCGCAGCAACCGGCGACAGTAACGACATTTCCTTTCACGGCACGCTGAGGATCCATCCGTGCCACATCAATAACGATCGTGATGTAAACATCCACTTTGACAATGTTGGCATCCATAAGGTTGACGGGGTGCGTTACCAGCAGGCTATCGCCTGGCAGCTGATTTGTGACGATGTTGACCCCGCGTGGCGTCTGACCCTTGCGGTAAACGGCAGCGCAACGTCCTTTGACCGCAGCGCGCTCGCGACCAATATCCGTGGGCTAGGGATCCAGATTAAACAGAACGGTCAGCCGATGGAGATTAACAGACCCCTCGACATCCTTTATCAGCATCCGCCCACGCTTGAGGCTGTGCCGGTAAAAGATCCCGGCATCGATGAGCTGGGCGAAGGGGCGTTTTCCGCTACAGCAACGCTGCTGGCCGAGTATTTATAAGGAACAGAAATGGGGAATAGAACGTTAGCCGGACGCAGCGTGGGCATGTTGTTGTTTATGATGGCTTTAGCCGGGCACGCGGCGGCAGGAAACGGTGGCCTGAAAGTCACCAGCGACAACCTGAAATTTGATGGGACGCTGGTTGCCGATCCCTGCGAGCTGGACCCGAACACGACGGATATTACGTTGGATTTCGGCACGGTAATCGATACCTATTTATACCTTAACACTCGTACCCACGCGCAGCCCTTCGCCCTCAGGTTGCTGGAGTGCGATCTGAGCCTGGGTAATCAGGTAGAGGTCACGTTTAAAGGGACGCAGAGCAAGGAATTACCGGGTTTTCTGGCGCTTAGCAACTCGGCCGCCAGCGGCATCGCGCTTGGCCTGGAGCAGAAGGACGGCACACCCTTGCCGTTGAATAAGACCGTGCCCGCTTTTACGCTCGCCGGCGGAACCAACGATCTTGTGCTGTACGGTTACGTTATTGGAGAACCTTCCGCGCTGGCTGCACATACCTTACGCCGTGGAGCATTTGAGGCGCTAGCGACATTCGAGCTTAATTATCCCTAGGAGAATCACATTCAGATATGAAATTACCCTTATTTATTATGCTGCTGGCGGTGCCTCAGGGCGCATGGGCCTACTCATGTAATTCCATTGGCTGGAACGGCGGAGATGCTGACGTTAACGTAAACGTCAGCCCGGACGTCAATACCGGTAGAAACAAGATTGTCGATCTCCGTTCGCAGATCAGCTGCAAAAACGACTCTGTAGACGGCGGTTGGGTCGATTCTATGTGGCTTGCCAGTAACGGAATGAGCCTCAATTCCGCCATCTTCAAGGATCTTAAGGGCGGCGTTATCATTTCTGGAAAGGTTTATCCTGAGCCTGTACCTGAAGTTGAGATCTTTAGTCTCAATGCACAGGAAACTAAAAGCTTACCCGTAGAGCTTTATTTCGAGCTAACCAGCATGGGTAAGTCGTTGCAGATCAGACGGGGAGACAGGCTTGCGCAAATTAAGTTTATCCAGAGAAATAACCACGGTGCGCAAAACTATTACATCTGGTATTTCATTGCGGCGAACGATGTAGATATAAACACGTCAACTTGCAAAATCCTCTCCGGAGAGACGTTGTTAGTTGAACTGGGAGAGCTTGAAAGAAGTGAGATTCAAAGCTCCGGAACTTCCGCACAGACGGTGGAAAAAAGCCTCAACATAACCTGTGATGTCACCCATGAAGTTGATTTTCAGGTAAAGATGAACACAACTCCAACCTCCTGGAATAATAATGCCATTACTACCAGTAACAATAATCTCGGGGTCGTCATGCGCTGGAACGGGAATATCGTTACCAATGGTAACACGCAGCAGCTCAGTGTAGTCAATGGCAGTATTTCGGTACCACTGAGTTTTACGCCAGTCAAACCTACCTCGGTCAGTTATGAAGATATAAAAACAGGTGCTTTTAATGCTTCGGCAACATTGATCATCACCCAGCAGTAGGATCGCTTGAGGCGTTTTTTGATAGAGCGCCTTACCAGCGAGTGTTATATTTCTGCCTGCAAAAAGAGGGGGTATTAAGTACTCCCTACTCATAACACGTATTCATATTTTTAGTTATCATCCCGGAAAAAGTAAATATTCATGTAGCGTGAGGACATTACTTTCAGTGGCGACAGGGACGTCCTTTTCCAATACTTCTTATAAGGATGAACTGACTAAAAATATGTTCCTGAAAATAAACTGAGTGATTTGTTTTGGCTATGGACCAATACACATCGATCGTTGAAAACAATTTCAAATATTGTGATTTGAATGGTACTGTATTATTGCGTTCACAGTAAATTTGCATCGAGATCAATTCTGTTGTCTACATCGTGATAAAGAAGACATTATTCCCCGCTATTTGTATAACTAAGGTTATAAATAAGTTGGGTTTTTGTTATCTGAAAATTTGGCAGAAGATATTTAAGATCATGGATTGAGATATTCACTCATGCTTTTTTCTGAAGGTACCTTCACTCATAAAGCTAAACGCAAAGGGATTTAAAATGAAAAAATGCGTAGTAAATCCAGGAAAAATTTACTTTCTTAATTTCACATTTAATCCAAAATCCAGAACGCTGCAACAAGACGATACTGTTTTACAATTAAGGAAAAAGCAGTCAGATGTGCTTGCATTACTTTGCGAAAAATACCCTGAACCGGTTTCTCAGACTGAATTTCTTGCTGAAGTATGGGGGGGCGGTTATGTGACTTCGCAAAGTATTGCACAGGTGATCCGTTCTTTAAGAGTAAGCCTGGGGGATGATGCGAAGAGTATTATTGTCACTATCCCAAAGTTGGGGTATAAACTCACGGCCGGGCCCTGCTGGGAAGAGCCTGAAATAGAACCCAATAAACCTGGTTTTGAGTCTTCTTTTCCTAGAAATATCGAAGTAGATAACGTTTCCTTTTCAACCCAGTCGATGATTAACGTCATTCCAGTGAGTGCTAATTCGATGTCGATCATCCCTTATTCTGCTCCCAGAGGGGTGCCTGAAAAAAAGAAGTTTACACCGCAGACGTTATTTTTAAGTGCAGTAGCTGCTTCTTTTTTTTAGTCTCATTTTTGTTGCCATGACGGCAAGAAGTAACCCGCTGGATTTTAATAAAAATCATAATAATATTGGCCAGATGCCATTAGACCTCGTCCCGCCGGAAGGCAATAATTTTTTGCATTGTTGCAACACGGTTGAAGGAGCAATCTGCCACCCTAAGGCGAATGTGTTAAGCGCTCAATGCGTCACGCTGCAAGATATAAAGTCAAAATAATTAATAACCTTAGATATAATTTTTGGAGCATTTTTTAGTAAACAACAATTAAACAGCGTAATGAAATTTTTTATTATTTTTTAGTCGATTACCTGTTGAAGCTTCTCGACTTTGCGGCCTCGTCATTC
The DNA here is from genome assembly GCF_003263545.1 of Rahnella sp. AN3-3W3. Classification (NCBI taxonomy): domain Bacteria; kingdom Pseudomonadati; phylum Pseudomonadota; class Gammaproteobacteria; order Enterobacterales; family Yersiniaceae; genus Rahnella; species Rahnella sp. AN3-3W3. Next base: position 73,928 of record NZ_JYDG01000007.1, on the reverse strand, counting down.
TGATTCCAAAACGCAAGCAAGATGCTTGCGTTATTGATCTTACCCACCAATAGTGGACACGTGAATAAGTGAGTAGACTCTCAATCAGAGGTGACTCATGACAAAACCAGCATCAACCACCAAAAAGTCCCGTAAGCAACGCACGTCTGAATATCGCAGCGAAGCCCTAAAGCTTGCAGAACGTATCGGTGTTGCCGCTGCTGCCCGAGAACTCATCCTGTATGAATTACAGCTTTATGCCTGGCGCAGCAAGCTGAAGAATGCACATTCTTCTTCCGAACGTGAGCAGGAAATGTCTGTTGAAATAGCCCGTCTGAAATGGCAGCTGGCGGAGCGGGCAGAAGAGCTGGCCATTCTCAAAAGGCCGCGACATACTTCGCGAACCGCCTGAAATGAAGTATGTCTTTATCGAAAAGTATCGGGCTGAGTTTAGCATCAAAATCATGTGTCGTGTGCTTCAAGTTGCACGCAGAGGCTGGTATGTCTGGCGTCTGCGCAGCCATCAGTCAGGCAAGCGACAGCAGTTCAGGGTCATCTGTGATGCCACTGTCCGTAAGGCATTCACTGAGGCGAAACAGCGTTATGGTGCGCCACGTCTAGCTGATGAACAACCGGAGTACAACATCAAACCATTTCCGCCAGCCTCCGTAGTCAGGGGCTGCGGGCGAAAGCTACCCGGAAGTTCAGCCCGATCAGCTATCATGAACATGGTCTGCCTGTATCAGATAATCTGCTGAATCAGGACTTCAGCGCCAGGGCCCGAACCAAAGGTGGGCAGGTGACATCACGTATCTACGTACGGAAGAGGACTGGTTGTACTTGGCGGTGGTCATCGACCTGCGGTCGCGTGCCGTAAACGGCTGGTCGACGTCACCGCGTATGACGGCACTGCTTACGTGTGATGCATTGCAAATGGCGCTCTGGCGGCGTAAACGCCCGGAAAATTTCATTGTTCACCCGGATCGTGGTGGACAGTACTGTTCATCGGATTATCAGACCTTACAGAAACGCCATAATCTGCGCGGGAGCATGAGCGCAAAAGGCTGCTGTTATGACAATGCCTGCGTAGAAAGCTTATTTCACTCGCTGAAGGCCATGTCCACATTACATGGGTAGGATTATATTTCTTACTCCCTTATCGACAGACAAAACGCTCGCGGATGCCTTCTTGTCTGGCCACTTCTATTTTATCAATGACCGCCGTTTGATGTGCAATTAGGGAAATGATTTTTTTGACATACCTGTCATGATGCACCGGCGTCTTAGAATGATAGTTACCGATTCCATCCCACGTGTAGCCATAGCGCTCAATACTTTGCTTGAGCACCCAGGCACCTGAAAAAACATTAGCGCAGCTATTCTCTCGCAACAAAGCTTCATCAATGCCCAGGGACTTTAAGGCCTTAAAATGCACAGTGTTAATTTGCATAATGCCAACATCAACGGTGCTATTTGTATTGCGATTCATAGCCTGCTGACGGTTTCTGGACTCTTGCCAAATAATAGCCTTAATCAGCAGGGGGTTAATCTGGAAGCACTGCGCGGCTTCGACAATGCAATCTACCTTTTGTGCTGTAGCAAAAGGGGAGAACAAAAGAGATAAGGTTAAAGCAACGGGCGTAAATGATTTTATTTTCATGATTTGTATGCCCGGCACTAAGCCGGGATTAATAGCGGGGAAGGTTATAACGACGGATCGCTGTCGGTCTCGGTAAAGCTTTTATACATCATATTATTAAAAAACATATTCACGCCGAGCAGCTGGAAGGTGCGCTTGTCCAGCACGTTGTTCGCATAATCTTTGTACTCATCGGTATTGCGCAAATAGGCATCGGAGTAGAGCAACGCTTCGTTCAATTGATGCATCGATTTGTTCTTATCGGGGGAAAGTGCCCGCATTTGATCCATCACATCGCTCAGCTTATCGTCGGGCTTATTCTGCTGGAAATAGTGGAGTACTTTATTGTTAAATTTCTCATCCGACGATTCACCGTCTTTCACGTACGGCGAGGAAGAGGCAATACTGTTGATGCTACTCATTGTTTTCATCCTTATCTGAGTTGACGGTTTCTGAAGGCATCCGGTGGCTCATAGCGATGAGTTTCCCAGCCAGATTGCGAAGCATGTCGGGCGTCAGGTTGTTGATAGTTTCATTAAAACCGGCGGTCTTTTCATCCGCCTGCTGTAGCCACGTGCGGCAAAGCGTTTCACTAGGAAAGCGCACCGCATCCATGTCATTTTGCACGGTGATGTGATTATCATCGGTATACAGGTAGTTCGAGATGTCCGCGCCTTCCGGCAGCTTTACTGCTCGGGGAATAACGATGCGCAGCGCTTTCTGATGCCCACACTGTTCCTGAAGGTGATGGATAATGCGCTCAACGATCATCGGGTCGTGTAAGGACTGATTGAGGGCTGTGCCGATCTGCTGGCGAAAAACCTCCTGCCGCTTTTGCTGCTGGCGCTGATACTCGTCAAGCAGCGTCACCAGCTGCGAGAAAAATAGCTCAAAGCCGGTCTGGAACGCTTGCCTCTCAAGGTTTTCACGCAGCCTGACCGTCTGTAACTCATACTCGGCATGAATTTCACTGCAGCGATTTAGGGTTCGTTCCAGCGCCATGGCTATTCGCTGATGGCGGGTTCGCTCAGAAGATTTAATCACCGTCAGGCGATGCAGGTCTTCGGGTAACTCATCAATAGTAATGGTGCGCATAGGTGAAGGCCATTCGTAGCAAATTAATGTGGTTTAGCGTTTTGGGGGCCGCGAATTGCGCAAGCGCCATGCCGGAAGGAAAGTGCAGCATCAGACGCTGTCGCAGCGCGGCAGGTAACCCTGGGAACTGCCCCAGAAGGAACGTTGCGCCGCAGGAAGCGGTATCAAACGGGATATCGCCTTCATCAAGCGTTACCTCCAGAAGCAGCGGCAAAGAGATAAAGGCCAGCAGACGTGGGTCAGACATCAGCACAGCGCCCATTTCAGGCAGTCTGTTCCGCTGCAGATAGCCACCAACCAAATGTGCAGCAAGGGGGATCAGATGCCAGTGCGAAAGCAATAGCGAACACATGGCTTCGTCGGGCTGCCAGCGTGCGGGTAGGTCAGAGAGTTTGCCGTGCCTCAGCAGCCAGAAATTAAGTAGCCTGTCCTCTCGGATTTCACTCGCCCGGAATATCTCCGGCAGGTGGCTGCGATGTGTATAGCTTGCCGGGGCGTATAAAATGGACATTATGCGCGGATCTCCGACTCTCATGGTTTTGCGGCCTCGTCTTCAATCAGTTCGGCAGCGTTATCCTGGGTTGAAGGCGGGCGGCGGCTAAGCTTATAGAGCATGAAGCCCGCCGTGCCGGCTGCGCACAAAGCCATAGCAGAAAAGAGGATAATCCACAGGGCAGGGATGCTGGCGGGTACTCTGGTCGGCGCAACGTACTGGATAACCGGGGCGGGGAACAGAACCACCGAAATATTCTCGTAGCGCACGTCATCGAAACTATTTTTGATTAACGTTTTGATCTGCGAGATAAACAAATTATCGTCAATCTCGCCTTTATAGGAAATAAGCACGCCGACGTGGCCGGTGGCTTTTTTTCCGCTCGTATCGTTATTAAAGGGGGGATAGCTGACGTGAACGCGCGCATTAACGACCGGAGCTATCATGCGCAGCGATTGCTCAAGCCGCTGCTCCTGTAATGAGAGTACGCGAGCCTGCTCGGCGTTGGGTGAAGAAACCAGAGAGCTTTCCGGAAAAGCCTGCCCTATCTGAACGTCAGCGGCCCACGGCAGCTGGTACTGATTAATGATAGACAGCGCGGCGGTACCTTCAGACTCCCCGACCGAGACGGTATAGCCAGCCTTAAGATTGCCGTCCTTTTTCGCTGAAATATTATGCTGCTGCAGAATAGCCAGAACCTGGTTGGCCTGCTCCTGGGTAAGGTTGAAGAGTAGGTTCTCGTCATTACAGGCGCTAAGCATAAAAGTTAACAGCACGGCAGCGAGGACACGTGAATATTTTTTTATCATTATTGCGATTTTTCCAGGGTTTCTATGGTGCTCACCGCCTTGCGTGCAAGAGTACTCACCAAGGAAACGTAGTTACTGTATTCACCGATATAGTTTTGTAGCATCTGTAGCTTCTCCGGATTGCTGGTGTAATGCGGAGATTGGCTAAGGGTATTAATCACATTTTTAAACTGCGCGTCGGTTTCGCTGACTTTAGTAAACGTGCTGGATACTAAATTATTAAAATTTCGATCGTGAACGCTTACGGATAGGTTATCTTCAGGGTTGATGGTATTTGGCGAGAGCCGGGTTAATGCCGACAGGGCTTCATTAAATTGACTCATAATTACTCCACAGTAGAAAAGGGTACGAGAGCAACACGTACCCGGGTTAATTAACGGAAGTTTTGAATAATAGCCGCGCCAATATCCTTATAGGCTTTTACGGTACTTGTCTGGGCGTTACGAAACAGCGTGTATTGCTGTAGCTTCGACTGATAATTGGCCAATACGGCTGGGTCAGACGGGTCGTTTTTCAATGCAGCTTCAGCTGTCTTTAATTCCTCCATCATAGATTTAGCACCAGCTTCGAAGCCGGCAGATACTTCATCCAGATAATAGCCATTGTTATCCACAGTAGGTGCGTTTGTGTCAGCCATTTAAGTCTCCTTGTTTTAGGGGAAAGTACCAATGACGAGGGTTCAAAAACAGATAGCCATTAGAAGAGTCAACATATGACTTATCTTGTAACCAGTTTTCGTCGAGATTAATTGAAAAATTAATCACGCGGTTTCCCCATTGGTGATTGAACTGTTTAATGAAATTCTGCAAAGAACGTAGAGCGCTGTCGCTCAGGGCATCACGAACCACCAAAGCATAACCGCTAGTGGAATTGATTTGGCGGTAGTAAATGTGCAAACGATCCAGGCCCTGGCGAGCTTCCTGTAATAACTGAGCTTTAGTTTTTACCAGGACTTTGATGTCGAGAGCAAAAGGGATTTTTTGTAAAACAATAGCCTTGAAGTTTTTTTCTTCCTGTAGGGTTAATCCTCTGTAAAGTGCAATTGCCGGGTGCTGAGGTTTGGAATAGTCAATTTGTAAAACGGGGTAACCCGCATTAGCCAGCTGCGTAATGACTTCATTTCTTTGCTGCGTTAACCAAACAGGAATCACGCTGTCCTTGCCCTGCAATTTGAAGAGTGCTTCCCGCGTCCATTCCATTGCCTGAAAGTTCTGGATAAGAACGTAGATAAGATTATTATCACGGCCACGAACAATATCCACAGGCATCGGTGCGCCCGCCAGCGCTTCATTTAATGTTAAAACCTGCCGATCGCTTTCCAGTTTTTTATACCAGATTACGCCTGCGGTAATCACAAGAAGTAAGAGAATAATTGAACCGAAAACGAGAGCATGATTTTTTTTTGCATTAAACTCTTCCAGCTTCTCCTGTTCGCTGAATTCAGCATCGAGGGCCGGGGGAAGGTTGAAGTTTTTAATATCTTCAGGCCAGTCATCTTCACTAGGTTTGATGGCAAAGCGGATGTGCTCATGCACGAAAACTTCATTTTCCTTCAGCAGCGCCGGGTAGCTTCTATCCACCCCCTGTACTTCAAGACGATATCCTTCTTCCGATTCTTCATCTCGGAAAAGAGCCGACAAACGCAAGATAATGTTGGGTGACGGCATATCACAGGGTAGATAAAGCGTATTCTGCGTGTAGGCTGCGGCATGCTCTCCGGGCAACATCGTTCCCGTGGCGTTATCCTGGGGTGCAAGTCCCGGGTTGATGATGAGAAAGTAATCGTCTGCTGGAAGGTGGAGTTCACAGCCAAACATGGGTCCAAACAGCACCTTCAGGGTGAATTTTTTCAGTGCCTCTGGTACAGGCATATCATCGTTTAATTCGTTCATGTCGCTGTTCATAGAAAGGGCCATTAATAATGTAAATAAGCAATCTAACGAGCAGCGCCCGTGCGATTTTATTTTAATCTGCACTACAACTTCCTAATGCTAAGCCGTGCCATTTAATAGAAACGTTTTCAAAAGGAATGAAGTGCCTCGCGAATGGAAAAATATTTTTACATTCACGATGAATTTATTTGACGGCATACGGATATTGCATCTTTAAGACGGCACACTGTAGCGCTACCGATTATTAAACTCAACATTGTCTGTTGATTTTTTGTTGAAGCTTTTTTTATTGATTTTTATTTCTTTTTTTATCTCTTTCAACTTGCATTGACGAACGAGGATTTTCTGATAAATTCACTGGCACTTCGAGGCGCTGTATTAGATAGTTCTTAATCAAGTGCTTAAATATTATTTCTAAATAAAAGCTGAGGTAAGAGAAAACTATGCTAGATAGCAATGCTCAATGCCATCAGAAAAACATAATGCGGCAACGCGTAAATGATAGCGCAAATGCGGAAATGCCGCTTTACGTGAGTGACGAATGTATCGATTTAAATAACGGCGTGTTGTTTGCGCGACCGCTAAATAGTGAATCCGTTATGAGCGTATCTGTCTCAGGTGAACTGAGGGAGAACTATGACGATCGTTTGAATAATATTCTTCAACCCATTGTGCTATCGACCCTGAATAACATGGAGATCGCATTTCGGGGTGACTGGATGGTTGAAATACTGTCGATGTCACAGGCCAGCACGCTGTTTTCATTCCTGGATTATCAGGCTAAATCTCGCAGCGTTAACGCCGAGCCGCGCATAGGGGAGACAAATACTTCGTTACTGATGCACACCGAGCGGAATCTGGCAATTTTAGTGGACGATGAATGCAAATCGCTGATGGGGATGTTGATTTTTACATTATTAAAGCCTCAGGATCGCCGCCTGGAAAATCTCTTTTCGTTTGTCAGGAATGTCGAAAGCTATTGGATTGCCCATTTTCTGTTATCTCAGGTAATGAATGAAGATAAAGAGAGTGACAGTCATAAGATTGGTAATGCCAGTAAGATCTACGGCGTATCTGAATCCTATTTCAGGAAGCTTTGCCACCATGCTTTTACCCGGGGGCCAAAAAAACAGTTACGCCTTTGGCGAGCGGCGCACAGTGCCCTGCAGTTGATTGAAAAAGATAACTCAATTGCGGCTATCGCAGGAAATAACGGCTATGCGTCGTCGTCTCATTTTTCTAGTGAAATAAAATCACTGTTTGGCATTACACCGAGGGAGTTTAAAAAATTGGAAGGCTTGCTTCATGAATAAGATGGTTGCGAAACTGCCGGTCCGCTATCTGCCGTATTTATTGCTGGGAGTATTGAGCTGTAATTCGGCGGTCGGCGCATTATTGGATACCCAGGATTACTCGGGTGGCCCAGTCGATGTCCGTAACGGTTCGCGGGATGACGAAAATACCTACGTCGCCAGTAATAACAGCGTTCAACAGCTATTTTTTGTGATCGGTGGCGCGCTGAATAAACCCTTTGTTGTCAGTACGGAGGCGGCCAAAAAACGGGTCTCAGGAAATTTCGATCTTAGCAAGCCGAAGGAGCTGTTAAATACCTTGGCTTCACGTACCGGGCTTATCTGGTATGACGATGGCAGCTCTGTGTACGTTTACGATGCCAGCGAAATCAAAAGCAGCATTGTGCGCTTGTCCTATGCGCCGTTTGACCGGCTGGTTGCCTTCATCAAGTCCTCAGGGCTGTACGACGCTCGTTTCCCGCTGCGTTCAGACGGGCGCTCTGGCTCTTTTTATGTCTCAGGGCCGCCGGTCTATGTCGAACTTATCGCGGCGGCTGCAAAGTATATTGATGCAACCTATGCCCGTCCCGGAACGGGTGAAAACACGATCCGCGTGATCAAGCTTAAAAATACTTTTGTGAACGATCGCACCTTTACCCAGCGCGACAGCCCTGTCATCGTGCCGGGCGTTGCGACGGTGCTGAACCAGCTGCTGAATAACTCAGGCGATAGCCGTGGCGGACGTTCAGCGCCAGCCGGGGCGAACATCACCGTAGATAATGATACGCGAGGCGCGCTTGAGGCCGCTTCGGCCACACAAAAGGGAAATTTTCCGCCGTTGCCTTCATTTAATTCGGGGTCATCGGCGAAACGGGAGTATGAGTCAGATTCCCTCGGCCAATCGTCCATCAATATTGTCGGCTATTCGGACACCAACAGCTTGCTCATTCAGGGTTCCGAAAGGCAGGTAAGTTTTGTTGAGGATTTAGTCAGCGCAATTGATGTACCTAAACAGCAGATACAGCTGTCGCTGTGGATTATTGATATTTCGAAGGATGATATTAACGAGCTGGGAATTCGCTGGCAGGGTGCGGCAAAAATAGGCAATACCGGCGTTGCTTTTAATACCAGTTCACTGACTCCGGAAAACAGCATTCATTTTCTGGCGGACGTATCCGCACTTGCGCAAAAAGGCAATGCACAGGTGGTTTCACGTCCGGAGATCCTGACTCAGGAAAATGTTCCGGCGCTATTTGATAATAACAGCAGCTTTTACGCCAAGCTGGTAGGTGAGCGTAACTCCTCACTCGAAAAGATTACCTACGGCACCATGATTAGCGTATTGCCGCGTCTGGCGCAGCGCCAGCAGGAGATTGAGATGATCCTGAATATTCAGGATGGCGGCCTGCCTCTCAACTCTGAGGGTAAAACCGAAAATGTCGACAGCCTGCCAATGGTGAATAACACCCAGATAAGTACGGAAGCGCGCGTGCCCGTGGGCTATAGCCTGTTGGTCGGTGGCTACAGCCGCGATCAGGATGAACATCACAGCGTGGGCATCCCGCTCCTGCGCGACATCCCTGTGTTGGGTAAGCTGTTTGATTACAGCTATACCAGTCACAAGAAAATGGTTCGCTTATTCCTTATACAGCCAGGTTTACTGGCAAGCGGCGAAACCTGGCAGGGTCGGGGACCGGAGGAAAATAACCCCGTGCTGGGCCGAACTTGGGTGGGGAACGAGGTAACGTTGAAATCGACGGTCTCCATGTTACGTGAAACGATGAAAAACAATTAAGGACCAGGTGAGTTATGGACATTCGTTCTGTTGCTGGCGTTGATTTTAATCGCATTGAACCGCAAATCCCGGAAAACCGTAGCGCAGCAGGCCAGCCCGTATTTGATGCGGGCGAAGAAGCGCTGCCTATTAATTTGCAGGAAGAGATGAGTAATGCCGCAGAGGAAATGGCCGATCTCCTCAGCGCATTTGGTCGCTTTAGCAAAGCCGGGCGTAAAAACGACAGCGCAGATAACGATTTTGTCTCCTCTATGCTTGAGGATCTGGCAGATGAAAAGCTGGACACATTAATTAAGCATGTGACCAAACTTCGTGACCTCAATAACCTATTGAACTTCGCCCGCCAGCTTTTCCCGGATGACAGCGATTTAATGCTCGCGCTGCGTGAAATGCTGTTGAGCCGCCAGCTGTCTGAACTTCAGAAGAAGAAAATCAAAGAAGCGATCGCCGATTTAGAAAAATTTGGCGACACCAAAAAAATGCAGTCAGGAATGAATGTAGGTCGCCTGGCAAAACGGTTCAGCGACGGTAGCGGTGACAGGCCCCTGTCGGCAAAGGACCTGCGCAATAGCTATCTTAATTTTCTTGAACTAGAGATGCCTGCAGGCTTTATCTACAAAGACTGGATTGATGTTTACGGTTATCAGAACAGAACGCGTTTATTGGCTTTCACACTGTCGGCTCTGATTGCTGATATGAAGGCCAATGAACCCGGAATTCATTCTTCTGAATTTGGTCCACTCAGCGCAAAATTGTCAGATGCACGCTTGCTCCACACGCTGGACCAGCTGCTAAATGAAAGTTTTGCTAAATTCCCGTTTTGGGGACAGATGAGAAACAATCAGCTGATGCTGGGCGAGGCCGATATTGTAGGGCTTTATATAGCGGGTTTAGTGGATACTGACGAATTTAAATTGGCGTTAAAAGAGTTCAGTAAAAACTTTATGTCATTGCTGCTGCTCAAGCAGCGGTCGATGGTCATTCAAGAACTGCGCAATGTTTATAATATGACGCCTGAGTTCCTCTTCGTCGATACGCTTTATCGGGAAGTTATTGTCAATCATCTGGCTGCTTTGCTGCATAAAATGCTCGAAAAAGAGAAAAATACCGGCATCTGGAATGAATATTACAAATAGTCGCAGGCAAACTAGTTTGTCTGCCATGGATTGATGTGCAACTACTCATGCTTAGAAGATTTATTCTCGAAATTCGTAACAGGCCAGAGCTTATTATCTTAACGATAATGATTATGGTCGTGGTGATGTTGATTATCCCGTTGCCGACATACCTGGTTGATTTCCTTATTGGACTTAACCTGACGATGGCACTGCTAATTTTTTTGGGTTCTTTTTATATTACAAGGATTTTGGATTTTTCGACTTTCCCATCAATTCTGCTAATTAGTACGATATTCCGTTTGGCAATCTCTATCAGTACCAGTCGACTGGTGCTGGCGGATGCCGACGCCGGGGAAATTATTGCCAGCTTCGGGGAGTTCGTCATTGCGGATAACCTGGTGGTGGGCTTTGTTATCTTCTTCATCGTTACTATCGTGCAGTTTATCGTCATCACCAAAGGGTCGGAGCGCATCGCGGAAGTGGCTGCACGATTCTCTTTAGATGCCATGCCGGGCAAACAGATGAGCATTGATGCTGACCTCAAGGCAGGGGTTATCGATGAAAAAGAAGTCAAGCGTCGCCGCAGCGATCTTGAAGCTGAAAGCCAGTTATACGGCGCGCTTGATGGTGCGATGAAGTTTATTAAGGGCGACGCCATTGCGGGGATCATTATTATCTTCGTGAACTTACTGGGCGGGATAGCGGTGGGCACATTACAGCACGGCATGGATTTATCTCATGCGATGTCTGTATTTACTCTATTGACCATCGGCGATGCTCTGGTTGCACAAATTCCGGCGCTGTTAATCTCCATAAGCGGTGGGCTGATCGTCACCCGCGTAAATAACAGTGAGAACACGAACCTCGGCGCAAAAATCTTGCAGGATATGTTTCATAATAAATTCATCCTACTTGTTACGGCCGTATTGGCTATTGCTCTGGGGCTATTGCCGGGCTTTCCGTTGCCGGTCTTCGTTCTGCTGGCAGCTTTACTATTAGGCATTTTCATCAAGGATAAGCTTGATGCTAAAAAAGGTAAAAAGCCGACAGTTAATTCTGTAGAAGAAGATGAAGAACCGGTACTGAAAAGCAAACCGGTGATGATCGACGGGGAGTACATCCCAGAAACGATTCCGCTCATCATTACCGCCTGGAAAGGCTACGAGAACTATTTCCAGGAGCATAATTTGTGCTCGTTGCTCAAACGTAACTTCTTTATTGAGTACGGCGTTCGTCTGCCGGAAGTTGTGATGAACTACGACCAGCAAATGGTGCGCGGCAAGCTAACGGTTTCAATCAATGAAATTCAGGTTGCCACGTATGACATTTTACCGGGCATGTGCAAAGTGCTGATGCGTGGCGATGAGCTGCAAGTTATTGACTCTACCGTGCAGGCGGTAGAAACGGCTCAGGGTTTCGCTTATTGGATCCCTGAAGAACGGAGTGAAACCGCCTTACAGCTTGGTTTTTATTCAAGAACGGCGATCGATGAATTCTATACCTGCGTCTCAACTTTGCTGGTGCACAATATTTCCGAGTTCTTCGGCATTCAGGAGGCCAAAACGCTGCTTGACGATTTGGAGAAAAAATATCCTGAGCTACTCAAAGAGTGTTATCGAAATAATACCGTGCAGCGTATTACCGAAGTTTTCCAGCGGCTATTACAGGAGCGTATTTCTATTCGCAATATGCGTCTGATTCTTGAGGCCTTAGTTCAATGGGCGCCCAAGGAAAAGGACCCTATTATGCTGGTGGAGCACGTTCGCAGCGTGTTATCACGTTATATCTCTAACCGCTTTGCGGCCAACGGGCAAATTCGCACCCTGGTTATGTCGCACGATATGGAAAGCCTGGTTCGTGGTGGAATTCGCCAAACTTCTGGCGGGACATTTATCAATCTACCGCCACCGGAAACTGAAAGTATTATCAGAAGCCTCGAGCAGTGCATTAGCAGCAATGGCGCTAACGCTCGCGATATTATTTTGATGGTGTCACTGGATATTCGTCGCTTTGTGAAAAAAATCATTGAAGGAAGCTACCCGGAAATGGAAGTGCTTTCTTATGGCGATGTTGCATCCGGCGTGGATGTTGATGTCATTGGTTCGTTAGAAAATTAATTGAGGTAATAAATGAAATACGACGTTGTTGCACTGCTTTCCACCATGCTTAAAGATGCCGGGATGGCTGATATTCTGGATAGCGATCTGAGCAACCACTCAACCATCTCTCTGAATATGAAAGATGATATTCCAACTATTCACGTCAGAAGTGAAGATGATGAAGTATGGGTGTGGGCGAAAATTGTTGAGCAGGCTCCAGCCTCTTTAAGCTATTGCAGCGCGAGCCTTTTGCCCCTGATGCTTAATCACAACGAAGAGTATTTTTACACCGGCCAGCCGTGTTTATACCCCGTTGACGGCAATATTGAACTGCGTGCTCAGGTGAAAGAAAAATACCTGCAGGCGCCGGATGATTTTTTATCGATGCTGGATAACTACCTGAGTATTTTGCAGGAATACCGCGCCGTACTGGTTTAATTACTGAGGTTCACACAATGGTAGCCAAATGCCTGGTTCATCTAGCACACCCGTTACGTATTCAGGGAAATGTGATTGAAGCGCATTTGCCGGGGACGCGCATCGGTGAGATATGCGAGATTCAGAAATCATTACTTGAACCCGAAGTGCTGGGGACGGCCCAGGTGATTGGATTCAATAAGGAGCATACGTTACTGAGCTTGCTTAACGATAATCAGGGCTTTTCACGCAGCAATGTCCTGCTGCCGACCGGCAAGCCTTTTCGTATCGATGTTCATAAAAATATCGCCGGGGCAATCATTGACGCAACCGGTACTGTTCGCGGGCGCCTGGACAACGCCGTGCAGCAGAGTTTGACCGGTGCGCATAGCCTGGAGGCCTGCGGGGCGCCTAAAGATTTTACCCAGCGTAAGCCTATCGCTGAATCTCTGGCGACCGGTGTCAGGGCAATTGATGGCCTGCTGACCTGTGGCCAGGGGCAGCGTATGGGGATTTTTGCGGCGGCGGGTTGCGGCAAAACCTCTTTGATGAGCATGATCGTTGAGCATTCCGAAGCGGATATCTACGTCATCGGGCTTATTGGCGAGCGTGGACGTGAAGTCACCGAGTTTGTTGAAGAGCTAAAGCGTTCGTCGCGCTGTTCACAGATCGTGCTGGTTTACGCAACGTCAGACCGTTCCTGTGTTGAGCGCTGCAACGCGGCGCAGATTGCCACGACGATAGCCGAGTTCTTTAGCGAGCAGGGTAAAAACGTACTTCTGTTTATAGACTCAATAACCCGCTATGCGCGAGCGCTGCGTGATGTGGCGCTAAGTATGGGAGAGTTGCCCGCCCGAAGAGGCTACCCGGCATCCGTATTTGAGGCCTTGCCGAAATTACTGGAGCGGCCAGGACGGTTTTTAACCGGTTCCATCACCGCCTTTTATACGGTGCTGATTGAAAATGAGGAAGAGTCGGATGTCATTGGCGATGAAGTCCGCTCGATTCTTGACGGGCATATTTATCTCAGCAAAAAGCTGGCCGCGAAAGGACACTATCCGGCGATTGATATTATGCAGAGCATTAGCCGCGTATTTTTACAGGTAACAGACCCGGAACACCGTCAGTTAGCAAAACGCTTTCGTGAATATCTGGTACGTCAAAAAGAGATGCAGCTCTATCTGGATCTCGGCGAATATCGACGCGGCGAGAATCCGGAAAACGATGCCGCTTTTGATCACAAAAACCAGATGGAAGCTTTTCTCCAACAAAGCATGGACGAAAAAACCGACATGCAGGCCTGTCTGGAAAGTTTATATGGAAGCGTGGCGTAAAGGGCGCGAGTTTGTCTCCCTGCTGGAGCGCAAACAACAGATTCTGCAGGGCGATATCGTAAAAACGGAAAACCGATTAGCAAAAATAAGGCAGACAATTGCTGAGCATCAGCAGGAGTGCGCGGATATCAACCAGCAGATAAAAATGTTAACCCCTTCCGGCTTACACAGCCGTGCGGATATTTATAAGGGAATAAGGAAGCAGGGGGCTTTATTAACTCACCAGCAGTTGGTTCTTCATAAAATAAATCAGCTGGAAAATGAAAAATATAATCTGGAGCACAATCTTGAGCAGCATCGCGCCGCAATGAGCCTGCTGGATAAAAAGCACTACAAACTTTCTTATTATTTGCAGCCGCTGCGCCGCGATTATATACGCCGCTGCGACAATGATGCAGAAAACGAAATTCAGGAGATTGCGGGTTATGGTAGAAAAAGTTTCTGAAGTCAGTATGAGCGTTACGATGAAGGGCGATTCAACGCCGGATGACAACGCGCTGCTAAAACATATTGCGAAAAAGAAAAAGCAGGATGAGGGCGGCGAGAATATTTCGCTGGCCGCCATGCTACCGCCGGGGGCGCTGGTTAGATTAACGACCTCCTTAGCGAAGGGGGGAGGCCTGCAGAAAACCGAAAAGCAGGCTGCAAAAGAAGTCGCTGCCGCCTCTTTGGGCCTTGCCGCCGAAGCACGCCAGACGAAGAAGGGCGATGGCCTGCGTCGGCAGGTGGCGTTGGTCGTTGCTGGCCAGATGGCTACGCAGAACGCAGGCAAAAACTCCGTCGTCGTCCAAAAAGGCGAGGTCACCAGCCCGTTAAGCACCAGGGCTGTGGCGAGCGCATCCAGAACCGAGGGGCAATCCACCACGTCTGTCGCCATAAACGTTGCAACAAATACGCTCGTAGACGCGGCTACAAAACTTCATCAATCCACCACGGCTCAGCACCCTCAGGCTGCCGCCGTAGTAAACCCTGGCATCGTCACTACATCGGCCCCGGAGGCTGAGGCGGGCCGCCAGGAAAAGCCGTTTCGAATAAAGGAAGATTCTGGCGAAGCAAGACCGCTTTGGCAGGGGGCGAAGCAGCCGGAGAACGTGGTGCCAAAGCAGGGCGAAACAGCGGCACAAAGCAGAAATAGCCCCGCAACGCTCCAGCAGCTGAAGACTCAGGCCGGTTTGGAAAGCGGGGTGAAAGGCGAAAACAAAGGCCAGACGCTCGAAGTGAACTATCAGTTTCAACGCTGGTCCGGCGACCATTCGGTCAGAATTTCGGTGCCAACCGAAGCACGCCGGGAAGGGAATGTCACTTTGCTTCCTTCCGATGCTCGTGCAGCGGATGTGCTGCTTCGCAATATGGGCCATTTGACAGGTCTCAGCCCCGATCTTCTGCGCCCACAGCAGGAGCGAGATGAACAGCAACAGCAGCGGCGGCAGCAGCAACAGCAGGATGAGGATCAGGAATGAGTTTGAGAGATCATTTACGCAAGCTTGACGGCCGCCAACTGACGCTTGAGCTGCTGCGTAACCATCACCCTGGTAGTGAGATCGCTGAGTTTAGCGGGCAGGAGCGCTATTTGCAGGTGCAGCTTGAGGATAAGCAGGGTAGCCGGTCGCAGGCCTGGCTTAGCGTTGACGCCTGGCTCGGATACATGGATGTCCACCTGCCCGATATCCCCTGGTTGGAGGTTCCCCTCAACTATCTGGCGCGCTGGTTAAACCATCTCGAACTGAGCTTTTTGGTCGAGGAGCAGGTGTGGGATGCGGTACAGATTGTGCTACCCGCAGGCGCCCTGCCGGAAAAGGCGCTTGCGATCCCCGCAGAGCCTTGCCAGCTGCTGTGCCTTGACTGGCCACAGAGCGGGGAGCGCGCATTGCATGTACCGGCCATCTCCGCCAATCAGGTGCCTTTCCAGCTGAACTACGTGCTGGGATACAGCC
Organism: Rahnella sp. AN3-3W3; assembly: GCF_003263545.1. Classification (NCBI taxonomy): domain Bacteria; kingdom Pseudomonadati; phylum Pseudomonadota; class Gammaproteobacteria; order Enterobacterales; family Yersiniaceae; genus Rahnella; species Rahnella sp. AN3-3W3. Next base: position 58,032 of record NZ_JYDG01000007.1, on the reverse strand, counting down.
AGCTCTCCCTTGCCCAGTTAGCAGACGTGGCTGCCGGGGATTTGCTGCTGATAAAACAGAACTTGCCCCATCTGACGGTAGGCGATCGCCGACTTTTTAAACTGAGTTATTACCCTAATCAGGAGGTTATTGTGGAAGAGCAGTTAGAAGAGCATTACCAGGAATACTATGAAGATGAGGTTTTGCACGACTGGACCAGTCTGCCCGTCAATATTAAATTTGTGCTGGATGGCCGGACGGTGACACTGGCGGAATTAGATGCAATAACGCCGGGCACGTCATTGGCGCTGACCCCAGAAGCAGAACAAAATATTAAAATCTACCTCAACAAAAAACTATTTGCCCGCGGTGAGTTGGTGGCTCTGGAGAACGGATCTCTGGCGGTTGAGGTTAATCACGTGAACCCCACCCTGCCAGGTAACATGGTACAGCCTGATGTTGAGTAATGATATTTCTTTAATTGCGATATTGTCGTTTTTCACCTTATTGCCTTTTATTATTGCCGGGGGAACCTGCTTTATTAAGTTCTCCATTGTGCTGGTGATGGTGCGCAATGCCCTCGGGATCCAACAGGTACCTTCGACCTTAACCTTAAATGGCGTAGCGCTTATTTTAAGCGCTTTTGTCATGATGCCCGTGTGTCAGAAAATTTCCGGCTATATTGAAGAAAACCATATCGACTTCAATGACAGCAGCTCCGTAACTCAACTTATGGATCAGGGGTTGGGAAGTTACCGGGCTTATCTGGTGAATTATTCCGATCATGACTTAATCCGCTTTTTTAATAAAGTACAGCAGCAAAGAACCGGTGAGCCGGAGCCTGAGGTGGAAGACCATGAATTAACGGGCCTGCCGCTCATGACCCTGATGCCAGCCTATGCGCTAAGCGAAATACAGAGCGCATTTAAAATTGCGTTTTATCTTTACGTCCCGTTTGTAGTCATCGATATGGTGGTTTCAAGTATCCTACTGGCGTTGGGGATGATGATGATGAGCCCGGTGACCATTTCGATTCCTATTAAGCTCATTCTGTTCGTGTCAATGAACGGTTGGAGTTTGTTAACCAAAGGACTGATCGCCCAGTACGCCGATCTGATGACATCATGAGTAATGTATTATTTATTGGTAACTCCGCGCTGCTCGTTGTGCTGAAGCTAACGGCGGTACCTATCGCCTTTGCTACCATCGTTGGCATTATCGTTGGCCTGTTTCAGACCATCATGCAAATTCAGGAACAAACGCTGCCTTTTGGGCTGAAAATGCTGGCGGTATTTGCCAGCATTTTTATGCTGATGGAGTGGTTTTCAGCCGAAATGACGAATTTCGCCACTCAGGCTTTTTATATGGCTTTTCGTTAAAACGGAAAATATATGCTGTTTGTGGCGTTCTATCTTAATTTTCAGCACAGCGTGCTGACTTTTGTCATCGTTTACGCGCGGCTGGCTATCGTCTTTTATATGCTGCCGGTACTGGGCGAACGGGTTCTATCAAATCTGATTATTAAAAACACGATTATCTCGCTGACGATCATCGGTCTTTGGCCCTGCTTTGAAACGGTATTAAGTCCAGAGCAGGGGTGGCTTATTATTATAATTAAAGAATGTATTATCGGGTTAATTTTAGCGTTTACGCTGTGTATGCCTTTCTGGGTAGTCATCGGCCTCGGTGAAATTCTTGATAACCAACGCGGCGCGACAATCAGTGACAGTATCGACCCGGTTAACGGGGTGCAAAGCTCGATATTATCGGGTTTTTTAAACTTTGCCTTCGGTGCTATTTTTTTTGCCAGCGGAGGCATGCGGCTACTTATGGAAGTGATGGTGCAAAGCTATCAAATGTTTCCACGAGGGAGTTCCTTAGAAGGTGTTCACTGGGAACAGGCCGGACATCTGCTGGTGGTATTAGTGCAAAACAGCATTCTCCTTGCTGCGCCGGTGATGTTAGTGATGATGATCGCCGAAATGTTGCTCGGCGTGTTCGCACGTTATTGCCCGCAGCTCAACCCTTTTTCACTGTCTCTAACCATCAAGAGCTTTATCGCCTTCGCAGTTTTCCTTTTCTACGGCTTTCATTCGCTATCTGAGAAACCGCTACACATGTTCTCGCTTTCAGGTTTTCAGCAATTTCTTACCTGAGGAAATATTTCTATGGCAGAAAAAACAGAACAGCCTACCAGTAAAAAGCGCAAGGACTCGTCTAAAAAGGGCCAGACGTTTAAAAGTAAGGATCTTATTACCACGGTGATACTGCTAACCGGGATCTTTTACCTGGCCTATGGCATGAGTTTCAGTGACTTCACCCATTTTTACTCCATGACCCTGCTGTACAGCACCCAGATTGGGATAAATGATTTCCTCATGGGCTTAATGCGTATTTTCTTTCTGCTTAGCCTGCCATTTATTGCGCTTTGTGCGCTGGTGGGTATGGCCGCAACCTTGCTGCAGACTGGGTTTTCTATTGCAACCGAAGCCATCAAGCTAAATTTCAAAGCGCTAAACCCGGTGGAAGGGGTAAAAAAGATCTTCAGCATGCGCACGGTAAAAGAGCTGGTGAAATCAGTTTGCTATCTCATTGTATTTGCGGCGACCTGCTACTGCCTGATTCACAACGACCTTCGCCAGGTATTAACGCTTTATCGGACCGATATAGCCGGGCTTATTGCTTGTTGGGTTTCGCTGACGCTGAATGCCGTGCTGGTGTTTATTGGCTGGTCGGTTTTTGTGCTGATTGCAGATTTTATCGTTGAATATTTTCTCCATTTCAAAGATCTCAAAATGGATAAACATGAGGTCAAACAGGAGCGTAAAGAGAGCGACGGCAATCCACAGATTAAAAGTGCCAGACGGCGAGCGCACCAGGAGATACTTTCCGGGGAGGAAATGGCGGCGGTCAGAAATTCTGAGGTGGTGATGGCGAACCCAACGCATATCGCGATGGCGATCTATTTTAACCCGGAAGTGGCATCGCTGCCCTTTATTGCTCTGCGTTGCACCAACATGAAAGCCAAAGCGGCGATTGCCTATGCGGAAAAAATCGGCGTGCCGGTAGTACGCAATATTCCGCTTACCCGCAGGCTTTATCGCACCTATAGCCAGTACAGCTTCATTTCGCTAAATGATGATGTGCTGATTGACGTTATGGACATTCTTATCTGGCTGCGTCAGGTCGAAGCCGCGGGCATGACCCAAATGGCGGTGGCCGACGAGGAGGCCGAATCTACATTGCCGGAAAGTCAGCAACCGCCAACGGGCCATTCGTAGCGGACACCTGTGCGGTTTTTTTGTATTAACTACCGGGGCGCAACAGTATGATGATTATATCTTCTTCACTGTTCGCCTTTGGGTTAATTGGCTGTTTTTAGATGTTAACAACTAATAAGGAAAGAGGCTGCAATGGCTAATAAAAATATGTTGGAATTACTCAACGATGAAGAAGAATTTAAAAGTGATGAGCAACTCGATGCTTATGCTGAAAGCTTGCTGGATGCCATTCAAAACGGGGCGACGCTTAAGGATGTCTATGCCGTACCTAATGACACCATGCAGGACGTTTATAAGCTGGCGTACGATTTTTATCATCATGGAAAGTTGGACGATGCCGAGTCTCTGTTCCGTTTTCTGTGCATTTATGATTTCTATAACCCTGAATATGCAATGGGTCTTGCGGCGGTCTATCAGCTTAAAAAGAACTATGCCAAAGCTATCGAATTTTATGCACTTGCTTATTCCTTATCTAAAGATGACTTCAGGCCAATGTTTTATGCCGGTCAATGTAACCTGATGCTGCGACAGAGTGTGCAGGCTCGTAAATGCTTCGATATTGTTATTAGCAGGTGTAAAGACGCGTTATTAAGTGAAAAGGCGAAAGCCTATATTTCCGCGCTTAATAAAATAAATAATGACAAGACCGATACTCCTGAAGAGGAGAAACTTAATGAGGAATAATAATGGAGATAATCAGGCAGGTGGCGCGACCAGTCATTCTGGAGCAAGCGACCCAAGAGCCGGTAGACCAACATCAGGCGGGGATGGAAGCGGGCGATGTTGAGTTAAAAAAACAAACCGCACAGGCAAAACGCCTCGGCAATGCGGAGTTAAAAGATCATCCGCAGCTGAATTCTGTTAAGGGTGCGCTGCAAACCCTGCAGCCCGATCAGCTGCTCAAGCTGTTGAAATCGACTATCAATACCGTTAACGGGAATACCCCAAGGACGAACTTAGATAACCAGGACATTCCTCAGCTTAAGTCTCCGGCGAGCCGCGAGCCCGCCACGGCAAAAAGCGGCAGCGAAGCGAAGCTTTCTGCTTCGGCCTGGGCGACGGCATTGCTCGGGAAAGTCATGCAGCTCACGAATGAAACGTCGATGAGTAACCTGCTCGCCCAGCTGCAGGGCATCAACGCCATGATGGATGGCGCCGCGAATGCCTATTCCGAGATGGCAGCCCAGTTAGAGCTGCAGGGGACGCAATGGGCCAGCGATGCTGACGCGCTTAAAGCTGCGCAACAGCAGGCGGATGCGCTTTCACAGGATGTCGGAAAGGCCCAATCTGCGCTTGATGACGCGCAAAGAAAATTAGCGGCCCTTGAGGCCGAGGCCGCAAAACAAGACCCGGTTTCTGAAGAACTACAGGACAAGGTTGATGCTGCTAAAACGGCGGTGAACGCTGCGCAGGCTAACCTCACCCAGGCCACAACCGCCTATAACAACTTTGCTAATAAGACGTTGAATCCTGCAATAGCTGCGGAGAAAAGCTCCCGATCGGCACTAGATGCGACGCAGGCTAAGTCGCAGAGGATGGTTGAGTCGTTCAACCCGCAGCAGCAAAGCACCATTGAACAGCGGCGTAAGGAGGCTGACGCAGAGTCTAAAACCCTGACATTCCTCATGGCCCTGATGGCGCAGCTGATTAACAAAAGTTCCAGTGACGATCTTCAGGCGTCGGCGGAGCTGAAGCAGAAATTGGCGGAAGCAGCGGCCAAGGACGCGGAGAAAAAGGCCAAGGAATACGAAGAGGAAGTGCGTAAAGCTGAAGAAATGCAGAAGACGATGGGCTGCATTGGCAAGGTTTTGGGCTGGATTGTTACGGCCGTCAGCTTTGCCGCTGCGGCATTCACCGGTGGCGCTTCTTTGGCACTGGCGGCCGTTGGGCTAGCGCTGGCGATTGGTGACGAGATAAGCCAGGCCGTGACCGGCCGTTCGTTTATGGCCGACGCGATGCAGCCGCTGATGGATGCGATCGTGAAACCGCTGATGGAGATGATGGGCAAAATATTCTCAGCCATTCTTCAATCCTTCGGCGTCGATAAAGACACGGCAGATATGGTGGGACAAATCCTGGGCGCGATCGCGGCGGCGGCGGTACTTGTCGCCGGTGTAATGGTGGCGGGTAGCGTGATGAGCAAAGTTTTTGGCACGGTGATGAAAAAGATTGGTGTCGACGTGGCAGAAGAAGCCAGCAAGACCATGGCCAAAAATGTTGCTGTTGAAGTGGAAAAAGAGGTCGTTAAAGACGTCACCAAAAACGTGGTGCGCACCGCGGTGAAGGAAGTTGCGGAAGAGGTAGCGCAAGAAGTGGCTGAAAAAGCCACAAAATCTACCATGCAAAAATTGATGGACAGTGCCATCGGCCAGGTTATTAAGCGGCTAAGCAAAGGTTTTGGCCGTTCATTGGGTGCAGACGAGCTGCAAATGGCCAAGGTTTCTAATTACAGCCAGAAGGCTGTGGTGGGTCTGAGCGTGGTCAATACCTCAAGCCAGGCGGCTGTCGGGATTGTTGCGGCCAGTATGCTGCTGGAAGCGTCGAAGATCAGAGCTGAAATGATGAAGGACGCAGCGCTTCAGGATTTGCTTAACGAAATGATGAATCGCGCCATCGATAGCTTTACCCATCGAATGGAATCGGTCAGTGAGATTGTGCGCAATATCTCAACGGTTGCGGAAAACCAGGCGCAGGCCGGTAAATATATTACTAAACAGATGAGTGCAGTTGCCGGATAAACGGCGGGACTATTTTTTACCCGCAATAATATAAAGGAGTTTTATCAATTATGTCCGATCCAATTATTGGTGCTGGTGCGTCAGAACGTTATTTACGAGTGCAGGACGTTAAGACCGAAACAAAAAGTGTTGTTATTCAGGAAGAGAAAAGAAATGTCCAGGACATGTCCGATCTCGCAAAAAAAGAGGGCATGCTGTCGTTGATGATGGAAAAGCAGAGTCTGCGTACCGATATGACTCAGGCATCATCTGCGGCACAGAAACGCAAAGGGGGAGATATTGAAACTGATACCCCGGCTAAAACTGTGAAATTATCCGTCGCAGGGGAAGGGGATGCAAATAAAGCAGAGCGCCTGGCAGTCTCAGTGCCTGGCGTATTAACTTCACAGATCAATATTACGCAGCTAAATAATAAATCGGCAGATATCGGGAAAAGTGACAGTCAGTCATCCGTGAGCAACGCTTCGTCTTCCGCTGGTCAAGCTCGTTCGCAGCCCGCTGTTGAAGGCGGCACTGATATCACCGCCGCAGATGCCACGGGCCCACGGTTCATCAACGTTGTGGGTTCCATGAAGCAGCTCGAGGTGAGCAATACCATCACCACCGTAATGTTAAATGCTGAACGAGATGCAAACAAAGCGGCGGCGGCGGCAACAAACCGCAGCGTAGATGCGGCGGCTCGCGCAGGTAATAAAACCATTGAGGCTGCTCGACAGAATCTCAACGGGGCGATCACCTCCGGCGCGCTGGGTATTGCAGGACAGGGAGCAACGACCGCGACCCAGATGAAGGCGCTAAATAAAGAAGGCACTTCCATCACCAAGAATCTGAAACCGGCCCGCAACCTTGAGCTTGGCGTTCGCGAGCATCAGACCGCGATTAAGAGTGGCAAGGACACCATGGTTCATCAGAACAAAAAGCTGTCCGGCGATGTTGAGGCCACCATGACACATCCGCAGGCTGCTGATATGCACGCCAGCGCGCTTAAGCGCGATACCCACAATTCGGTACAGCTCGCGACGCAGAAGAGCCGTGTTACCGCCGAGTACGCCAACCAGGGTATTCGTTCCGGGCAGGGGGCTGTTGAAGGGGCATTTGGCGTATCAGCCGCTGAGAAGCAGAAAGAGGCAGAGCTGGCCCGCGCCGACCGCGATGTTAACAGCGAACTGGCCAATACCCAAAGTCAAACGGCCAAGAAGGCCGCTGAGACCAATGCGGCCATCAGAAGTATGACCGACACCATACTCAACGCTAATAACAGCGCAGTATCTTCCATCGCGGAACGTACACGCTAAATCTGAAGAATAAGCAACGTATGCAGGGATACCCGGCATACGTTGCTCAAAAGGAATATCGCCATGCTTAACGTAAATAATGCTGTACCCAACCCCGTTAGTTATTATTCCTCTGATACCAACGCTACCCAAGCTGCGCCGATGGCTGAAACCCACGCAGGTTCAACTTCGGAACTGACTACGAAACTAATAAAAGAGCTTATTGCTCATTTGGATACCCCTAATAAGGCGGATAAGTTTGATGAAATTAGGGCTCTACTTGGTCAATATGGTTTGGATACCAGCGGCGAAGATTTTAATAACAGCAAACTGCTTGCCGCATTAGAGTGTCTCAAAACGGCCAATGACGGCGCGCAACCGTCGGATGACGTTGCTGAGATGGTCGCCAATCAGGAACAGCGTGTAAAGAGTAGCGCTCAGGCGTTATCGGATATCCAACGCGAGATCGTAACAAATCGTACTAAGGCAAACTATTCGTTAAGCCAGTTTTCGGCTGAGAAACAAAGAGCGGCGCAGGAACCTGCACCGGAGCCAAAGAGCGGTGATGACGAAATTTCCACCCACACCAGCTATGCCGAGCTGTGGGCCAGAATGGCCCTCGCCATTAAAGAAATCAAAGGCGATTACGTAGATTTCTATGCCGATTTGATGCAGAAGTATACGGAAATGTACGAAGCTTATAATACGCACGTGCAGGGAGCGGCATCCAAAGCCGTTTCCACAGGTGATGACGGTAATAATGTTAAGTTCGATACATCCGTCATGAAAAAAGGGTATGACGACTTCAGGAATGAAGTTAACGATATCGACCTGGGCAGTGTAAAAAACTGGGATAAAATGACGCCGGAAGAGCGTAAAAGTATGGAAACCACGCTTGCGCCTGCCTTTAAAGTAAACGGTAGCGGTGAAATCGAATTCAACCTCGATCAGTACAGCGCTGCACCTAATTATCCATCAGGTATTAGCGGTGGCAAAGTTTCTACGGCCAGCTACCAGGCGTGGCTTGCCTCCTTTAATGCAGGCGGCAGCGCCCTGCAAAGTAATATGCAGGCTTTTGCCCAACGTTATAGCCAGGCAAACAGCACCTTCGATAATTTAAATAAAGTATTGAGTGGTGCGATCGCGTCCCTTGCGGAAAGTGCAAAAGACGTTCTTAAAGCCTTAGGTTAAAAATTTGCTGGGTGGGTTATATGAACAGCATCTACAGGTTCGCATCGCAAGAAAGTTTAAGACAAGATATTTATCTGACTCAGGGAGTAAATGAAACCTATGGTGCATTCGCCTGCCGCGTTTCGGGTTTGCAGGTGAAATTTGCGGAACCAGACACTTTTTTAAGACGTATGAACAGTGGGTCGTCTAACAGCTCGCAGGGGAGTTTTAAAGACCATTTTGGCTATGCTTCTGCATCAGAAGAGCATCATTCATTGCCAGGTGAAGGGGTTTGCGCCGCACAACGTTATTATTTTCATATGCGAGCAGATACTCTAAAACAAGCTACTTCGCACAATAATGACCGTGCCGATCAAGCTTTAATCGCGCAGCCTGAAATATCCAGTCGCTATCGAGAAACGAGTGATAAGCCAAAAAAAACGGTCTTTCAGCGGCTGTTAAATTTCCTAACCCGATGCTTTATGCCCTGCATCAAAGTCAAAACATAGGACAGTTGAGGAGTTATTATTATGCCTGGATCTATTAATGGTGCAGTCAGACAGGATATTCAATCTATCTATGCCAGAGGCATGGATAGCTCTGCATGCGCGACCGAGAGACCCGCTTTTATCAATCTGATTACAGAAGGTAGAAACGATCCGATAGCCCTATTTAGACAACAGCCGCATCAGACCGTTAATGCAAAACAGCTTGTTTGTCATGAGGCGCAAAAAAATCTCCCAGCCGATTTTCTTCAAAAAGAATTAAGCCCTGAAGGAAATAAGATCAGGACGCTTATCGGTGTTATCTATAAGGATGTGCAAGATAGCGGTAATCCAGAAGATCTAGCCAAGCTTGATAAAGTTTGTAAGAAACTTGCCGAAGCTAACGGCAATGAAAATAAAGAGCAGAAGGTAGCAAAAGAACTCTCAGGCCTGGTTTCAAAATACAGCGCGTGCGCTTTTGAGAAGGTGATCAACAAGTATATTGAACACTGTATGGAAGCCTGGGAAGATCATCACCAGGCGAAGTCAGTGGATACTCACGACAAGGCCATCTTCAAGCAATGTCTGGATGTTTGCAAATCTACCCTGAAGCACGACGTAGAAGGTCTGACACAGCCCAATCAGCCATGGGAAACGATGGCCCAGAAGCTGAACTTTTTCGTCAATGACTGTGCCGCTATTTCGAAAACGCTGACATTTTATGATGCGGAACCGGTGACCCCTGCACCACAAGGCCCGGAGATGCTGAATCCTAACCCCGACGGTGGTGCAGATAACCAAAGAGTATTTATTCCAACCGGGCCAGGGCAGGGCGGCATTACTCTGAATATCACCAGCCAAGGGGGGAGTGTTGGCGATATTACCCATTCAGTTGGTGCGGCGAATACCTCGCCTGCGGACTCTAACTCTACGATTGTTAAGCACATTCTGGATTCAGGGCTTACCAATATTGAAAAGGTGGGTCTCATCAAAGACCTGTTTAATGCTGGCATTGGAGGCGGTAGCAACTTCCTTGGAAATCTGGCTGGCGTAAAGGGCTACAAGCAAGAGCTGGCTGTCGACACTCCGCAGCAAAACGTTGCCAGGCGGGAAATTGAAACCCAGACAGCAAAGCCTGAATTAAAGAGCATCGCTACTCAAACTGAGGGGGCGACTGAAACGGAAACTGTTCACGATTCGAGCCTTGACCCTGAGCCCAAAGTTCAGCAACAGCCAACCATTGTGGTTGAACAAAACATGCTGAAGACGGCGTTCGATGGCGAGGCGTCCAAAACGCAGAATGCGCAAAATTTGGAAGCGGACAACGTCGATGGCGTCGTACTGCGCGAGAAAAAGGAACCGTCCGGCCGCACCTCTTTATCAAACGGTGATTTTATTTACACCACCTCGCGCAACATTGATCCTTTGAATCGCAGATCTTCAACGCCGACGCATTTTATCCCTCCTGGGCCAGAGACTAAACCTGAGCGGGCAAGCGGAAAAGTCGTGACGCTGGCAGATAAGTTTGAAGCTTTGAAGCAAAGGGCTCCTTCAGCCTTCGCTCACCTGGAAAAAAACGTGCCTTGGCTTCTGAAGGGGAAAAGGCAAAACCAACCGTGGAGCATAATGTTGAGAAGAACTTAACGGATAGCCTGATAAGGCCTGAACCTGAACCCCCACTAAATCCTCAGGTGCAGAGTGATGGTTCGGCAGCGAACAGGGCACCCGCAAATATCAAAACTGCCAATCCAGGCATGGATTCGACTGATGACGGAATGCTTCGCAAGGATGGTGAAGAGGTTAGCCGTAAATCTGCAGCTGATGGTTTCCAGCCAACGCGAATTAATGCTGCGGCCGTAAATATGCCCGGGAATAGGTCTGGCAACGACCAGGTTTACACAACGGTACGCACTGTGAATTCCTGGAACAGGGAGTCGAAGCCGGTGAGTTTCGTTCCTAAGGGTTCCCAATCTGACTCAGCTGAACTGGATGCGGTGCTGTCGAGGTTAAAGCCACGAGATCAATCTAAATTCGGGGCTCTGGAAAATAAGAGTGTTGAGCAGGACAAAGAAAAACTTCCTTTTCAGGAAAAGTTAGCTGAGTTCATACGCCGACGCGAGCAATAGGTTATTCGCTATGAATGAATCAGTGATTGATAAAACGGTAGCTTCGCTGGTGGCTAATCTCATTTATCAGGTAAACGGCGTTCTACCAAAAAATATCAACCTGAAGGACAGTTTAATTACTGACCTGGCAATGGACTCCGTTGAGCTTATAGACCTCCTTATGCGGCTCGAAGAAATAGGCGTAACGATACCAGAGTCCGATATCAGTAGCAGCCTGACCGTTGCGGATATTATCCAGCGCGTGCAGGAAAGTGCATAACGCAGTTCGTTCAATGTCGCCTGAACATAGGGAGGGCGACAGTAAATTAATAAGGAAACTATGTAATGATTACAATGCCGATTCCGCCTGCTGAACTGTACCAGGCGATGGCAAGCGCCAGCGCCAAAGCCGCCACGGCCGCAGGGAATGCCATGAATAGCGTCCAGCAGGGATTTCTTTCTTGCGTGACAAAAGTATACAACTCACTGGTAACGATGAAAGATGCGGTCGTTGCAGGTTTCCATCGCCTTAGTGAGAGGATGAGTCCCTCGACTGCTGAAGCTCCTGCGTCAACATCGCCTGTGTCAACGCCGCCTGTGACTACGCTTAATCCTATCTCGGGAGCCGACACGAGGATATTCTGTCAGGAGTTAATACGGAAAATGGAAGCTGACCCTAGCTCTATAAATGGTATGTTCCGACAGAGTCCAACGATCAAACTTAGCGAATTTAATCAACGCTTGACCGACCAGACTGCATTTCTGGATGCGATCAAAACTAATGAAATTAATAATGTTGAAGCAAGTTTTTTGATAAAAAAATGGATGGGGGAAACGCTGGCGGAAAATAAATTTTCCCCAGAAGAGCGCAGAGCGCTGGTGGCCAATAAAGACAATAAAGCAGAAGTAAATAAAATTTTTGAAAATAAATTCAATTCATCTGATGCTAACGCACGTGAGAATAAAGATAAATTTATTTCGCTACTTTCTGCCATGCGTTCATATAAAGAAATATCTCTAGCAAACATCAATATGGAGAGTCGTCAACACGACCCTAGCGTTGTTGGGATTATGGGTATCGCACAAACATTTGATTTGGATGTAAATCTAATGCTTGCCACAACCCCAGCAGAGATAGCGATGCGTAACAAAGAAAAAGATGAGGCATTGACAGCATTTACGGCCCTGTTGGACCATTGCCCTCCGGGCGTGCCGCCAAAACCGGTCTTTATGCGCTCCTGCTAACCTCCCCCGCTTTGTCAGCATACTCAAGGCCTGCTTATCAGGCCTTTAACTAAATATTTCAGCTAGAAATCGGATGGTGTTGTGCAGATTTATTCCTACGATAATTATTTTATTCTTGGCGTACGTTCATTAATCGAAAAGCTTAATATTAGTGATACATCCGGAATGATAGTTTTTGATGCGGGCAGCGAGTACGTCTATATTTTCCATGGTGATAAATTACGCCATGCAGATATCAATGATTCATTCAGCGCACTGGTATATTGCAGCCATGCCTTTTTAGGTAAAAATGCCACTCTCAAAGCATATGCTAGTCGCCTTCAAACGAGTCTTGAAAAGGACTTAGATGACGAGACAATGGCCATTTTGACCTGCAGAGAAGAGATGGTAATTAAGGAATTATACAAAGTCCCTAACCGTAAGCATCTTGCCCAGATGTTTAGCATCAGCGAAAAGACCGTTAGCTCGCATACGATAAGAGGGTTACATAAGCTAGGAGTGAAAAATACCAACACGCTACACTGTATTCTTCAAGCCTGGGAGACTGTATTACCGGCAATTCTTCCGGACACGTAATTGTAAAATCCGCCGCATTTATAAAAGAATCCACGCCGGTACGTGGATTCTTGCATGATGTTAAGGTTTAGTTTGACGTTTAACCGTGATTTGAGTTAACCATTCTTAATTTTATTTAATATATCATTTTGTGCTCATGGTTGTACTCATTACGAGTTGGCTTGTATTCTCAGAGGGAATTCATGGTGTAGCTGTCGGTGTATAATATATTTCTTAGCCTCCTCATTGTTACGGTAAGACATCAATAGCACAAAAAATAGTTTTCCTGGCTACTTAATCTGCCAGTGCTCAACATCCGGCGGACATTTTCCTTAGCGCTTAAGTTGAGCAAGCGGCCTCCCGTATGTTGGGGTCTTACCGGTATTAATCAGCCGAGGAATGTGCCAGTGCATCTTATTATTCAGAAGTTTTCCCATAAAGCGGTATGCGGCTTTACTGCTGTTTAAAAAGTCTTCAGGAATCCATCGACATCACTTCCAGTTCCGGCATGCAAATATTTCATATGTTTGGTGCACTGGCGGAATTTGAACGTAACTTGACGTCGGAAAGAACTCCCGCCGGGCTTCAGGCTGCCCGGGCAAGAGAGCGTAAAGGTTGGCGGCCAAAAGTGCTGAATAAGGATTAACAGGCGTTGGCCGTTCGGTTGTATGATGAAAAAAATACTGTCTCACAGATATGTGAAGTCATGGGGGGGGCAAAATCCACCCTCTATAAATATATTGACGCTGCAAGGAATAATTTTTTTTCATGATTATGCCATCATTTTATTTTGAAGGCGCTTATGGGTGAAAATATGAGGATTTTCTTGAGTATAATTTAAAGTCCTGCTTTTGATAGTATTTTAAGATTTATCTTTCTTGTGGGGCTATCTTTCCCAAGAATATCATCCAATTTTACAATGCATGAATGATATTCATTCTTAATTTCATTTGGAATGTATCTAAACCCACCTTTAAGATAGTCAGAGATTATGTTTTTTTTCACTTCATGATCAATAGATTCTAATGTATCATGCTTAAATACAAGTCCGAAATCTATGGGTTCCACGCTGCCTTCTGGAGTTTTCAAAAAGTTAGATGGTTTTGCATCACCCATAAAAAAACCATTTTTAAATAGGTCGTTAACTCCTATTAGTGTGTCTTTGAAATTTGGAGTCTTGCCGTTGATGAATGGCATTTTAATACATTTTTCTACTATAGTGGGTGGTTTTTTAAAACTCTGTATTTTTATATGATATTCATTGCACATATTTGCTTCATGCAAAATTTCATTTAGTGTTAAATTTTTCGTTTTCTTTAGAATAGATTCACCATCTTTATATACAGTTCCTCTTGATCCCTTACCCAATAATTGTTTCTCCTCATCAGGGTTGTAATTTGTTTTTAACAGTTTTTTAGCATTAACTTCCCACGAGTGAATTCGAGAGTTGATAAATGAATCATCTTTGAAGGATTTAATGGTTTTTATTTCTTTGATTAATTTTGAAACCTTTCCATAATTCACATTAGTACTACAAGGGGTGCCTCTGATTATAAATTCAGCCTCTCCATTTTTGAATTCATACTGAGTATTTGCTATGCTCACTAATTTTTCCAACGACTTACTAGATAGCGATGTATTATTTGTTTTTTTATTAATGGCGCTTTGTAAATTATCAGAGTGAATATTTATTTTTACTTTAAAAAACTAATCATATTAAAATTACCTCAATATAGGTTTAGTGAATGGGAAGAGTGTTAGCTTCCTTCTATGATAATGGTTTTTTCGTAGATTTCTTTCAAAAAAGAGGAATTTGAAGTGCGGGCACAGCTGTGATCCCAATCACTCCCAGTTGATACTGTAATTTTTGCAGTGACTGCGAAACCCGCTGTCGCGGACCAGCAAAAGGGTGCAAAGATTCGGCAAATATTTTGCGTGAACAGAATAGATTTCGGCAGTACCAGTGGTGAACTAAACCTCTGTAATTTAAGACCAGATAAGACCGGAAATCTTCCTCGCAGTGAAACAAATAAGCAGGGTGTTGACTGCAAAATTAATTTTTCCATTGTTACCCCAAACCTATCCAGCACCACAACCGAAGCCAGCTATTAGGTTGATTGCGGAATATTTCATCAGCAAGCTGTTCTTTGGTTTTTAAATCCATCGCTTGGACGGCGCTTACTGCTTTGGGAAGGATTCGACTGGATATTGGGCTCATTTGTTTGAGTCAGTCTATTTTTCAATTATTTTCGGCAGTTTGCAAAAATTAAGGGATGTGGCAAAGCTCAGCCCGTTATGGGCTGAGCTTTTTATGCTGTTGTAGTTACACTTTCCAGGTTTTCGATGTAGTCAGCGTACCACTGCATCATTTCCCGCCTCCCATTAATATATTGTGCATGGTTGTACGTTCCGCGAATTGAGTTCTTATCTACGTGAGCTAGTTGCATTTCGAACCACGCCGAGTTGAATCCCTGCTCATACAAAATAGTACTCATGGTGTGGCCCAGTCGCTCTCTTATCGTAGCCAACTCTCTTTAGAACCATATTAATGCTAGCTGCACTCATCGCTTTGTTAACATCGTTTCGTCCAGCAAAAATAAGCTGGTAGGTTCCAGTTAGTTCTTCCAATTGACGAAGGGCGCTCAAGGATTGAGTCGATAATGGGACAATGTGAGGACGTTTCATTTTCATTCTGGTTTTGGGAATTTCTCAGATACGATTATCGAAGTCTATTTCACTCCATTCAGCCAGACGTAATTCTACTGTTCTCAAACCTATCAGCATGAGCAACCGGGTTGCGAGAAGGGTGATAAGACTTCCAGATTAACTTGATAGCTTGTGCAAAAACTTAGGCAGCTCAGTGGCGGTAAGAAAGGGGTAGTGCTGTTTATCATAGCCTTGCAAAGCGCTACCAAGATCAGCTGCTGGGTTGTGTTCGGCACGACCTGTCACAATCTCGTATCGAAAAACCTCACTACAACGCTGGCGTACTTTGCTTGCGAGCTCAGGCGCTCCTCGCTTTTCCATTCGTTGCCGGGATCCTTATCATTCGCCAATACCTTTCTTGCCTCATCTCGTTTAGTGCGAGCTTCTGCAAGTGATATGTCGTGATAGATCCCAAATGACAACTTTTTCTCTTTTCCCGCGAATCGATATGTCATCCGCCAGTACTTTGAACCGTTAGGGTTGACCTGGAGATATAACCCACCGCCATCAGCGAGTTTAAAGACTTTTTCCCTGGGTTTGACTGTATCAACCTGACTTGCATTAAGGGGCATTGGGGGCCTCATTTTTCGTTGAACAGAATAAGCCCCCTATAAGGCCCCCATAGACGTATTGATTTACGTTGAAATGGGTAGATGCCAGTTGACATAGAATTGTCGACATTGGAGGTTTTGTGCTGATTACAAGGGGGTTTTATTGATTTCGATAGACTTCAGATGAGGTATGTATGGTGTCCCCTACAGGAATCGAACCTGTAACTAGCCCTTAGGAGGGGCTTGTTATATCCGTTTAACTAAGGAGACACGGGCGCCTGTGGAAAGCGCCCGCGTAGTATACTCGTTTTTCTCGCAATAATAAGGCGTCAGGGGTCTGTTTGGTCGTTTAGTCGCCAGTCAGGGTTTTGACGCTTCTTTCTTCGCCGCTTCCATTTCCTCTTTCTTCGCTTTGGCTTTCTTCTGATTACTCATGTCGTTACGGATTTGCGCGTGGCTGATCAGTGCGAAGATAAAGGTGCCGCCAAAGATGTTTCCGGCAAGCGTCGGCAGCGCGAATGGCCAGATAAATTCGTACCAGGGAATGGCGCCCGAAAACACCAGATACAGCACTTCTACCGATCCGACCACGATGTGCGTCAGGTCGCCAATCGCCACCATGTAGGTCATCAGCATAATCACCCACAATTTGGCAGTGCCTGCGGACGGGATCATCCAGACCATGGTGGCAATCAGCCAGCCGGACACCATGCCGCCGACGAACATGCCCTCGGGGTCTTTTTCCATAATCTCCAGACTGATGGTGCGAAAAGCCTCGTCCGTGGCGGAATCGAAGAACGGCACCAGATGAAACACCAGTGCGGCCAGTCCGCCGCCGATGACGTTACCGGCCAGCACGATGCCCCACAACCGCAACAGCAGCAGAATGTTTTTGCCCGTCGTTTTTTGCATGACGGGCAATACGGCGGTGACCGTGTTCTCGGTAAATAACTGCTGGCGCGCCATGATGACAATTATGAACCCGACGGTATAACCGATATTTTCGATAAAGAAACGTTCGGGGCTGTCGGGCAGGCGTGCGTGAAGAATGCCTTTAGCCATCAGCGAGGCGCTGATGGAAAGCCCGGCAGCAATCGCCGACCACAGCAATGCCTGTCCGTCGCGCTCAAGTTCTTTCTCACCCTCCATGCGGATGACTTCATGCACAGCAGCCGCCTTCGACGGTAAATTCTCTTCTCCGGTTTCGATCTCTTTGCCCTGAGAATGTTCGTCGCTGTCGACATCTTTGTGGTCAGGGTGTTGTTTCTCGGCGGTCATGGTAATTCCCCAAAAGTACGTCAAAGTGGTTTTCAATGTGTTCCGAGATAAGCATAGGCGAGGCTGCGAGATTATGAAGAGATATACAGAAAAGTTACAAACCATTAACCCATGAACCTTATGGGACATTTTGCGGATTGTTTGCTGGATTTCAGGGTTTTCAACCCTGTAAACTGTGGCCCCCTAAGCTGCGTCGCGCCTGACGCCTGTGATATGATGCGCGCTTGTGAAAAATAAGAGACATCACCATGTTTGAAGCCCTTAACCTGAGCTGTGTACGCGATGAGCGTACCTTGTTTAGCGGCTTAAGTTTCACGATCGAACCGGGTGAAATGGTGCAAATCGAAGGCCGCAACGGCGCCGGTAAAACCAGTTTACTGCGAATTCTTGCCGGATTGTCTTCTCCGGAGGCCGGTGAAGTCCGCTGGCAGGGCGTGAATACCCGCCGCCAGCGCGACGTTTTCCATCAGCAACTGTTGTATCTCGGTCATCAGCCTGGCGTTAAGTCAGTACTCACTGCGTATGAAAACCTTGCCTTCTATCAGTCCGTGAACGGAACTGCCAGTGCTGATGCTATTTATCAGGCGTTAGAAAATGTCGGCCTGCTGGGTTATGAAGATGTCACGGTGGCGCAGATGTCCGCCGGGCAGCAACGGCGTGTGGCGCTGGCGCGTTTGTGGCTGAGTGACGCACCGCTGTGGATCCTCGATGAACCGCTGACCGCCATTGATAAACAGGGCGTGTCCACGCTGATTGAACTGTTTGAACAACACGCGCAGCGGGGCGGAATGGTATTGCTGACCACGCATCAGGATTTACAGGGCGTTAACCGCGATGTGCGAAAAATTCGTCTGACCAGCGCTGAGCTGGCGTGACGCGAAAGGAAAATAAACAGAATGTTTACTAAGGTTCTGCGCCGCGAGCTGAAAATTGCCTTTCGCAAAAGTGCCGAAATCATTAACCCGCTGTGGTTCTTCCTGATTGTCATTACGCTGTTCCCGCTGGGGATTGGTCCTGAGCCGAAACTGCTGGCGCGGATTGCACCCGGTATCGTCTGGGTCGCGGCGCTGCTTTCTTCTTTGCTGGCGCTGGAAAGGTTGTTCCGTGATGACTATCTCGATGGCACGCTTGAGCAGCTGTTGTTATTGCCATCGCCGCTGGCGCTCACGGTTCTGGGGAAAGTATGTGCTCACTGGGTGGTAACCGGTTTGCCATTGCTGATCCTTTCCCCGCTGATTGCCTTGCTGCTTTCTCTGGATTTTGAAACCTGGAAAGCCGTCGCGCTGACGATTTTACTGGGGACGCCGACGCTGAGTTTTATCGGTGCGATTGGCGTGGCGCTGACCGTCGGACTGCGCAAGGGCGGCGTTCTGCTGAGTTTGCTGGTGCTGCCGTTGTATATTCCGGTGCTGATTTTTGCCACCGGCGCGATTGATGCGGCGTCGATGTCGATGCCCATCAGCGGTTATCTGGCGATCCTTGGCGCGATGCTGGCGGGCAGTGCCACTCTGACTCCTTTTGCCACAGCCGCCGCCTTGCGAGTCAGCGTTCACTAACCCGTCATACTTCGAGCCGCAGATGCGTTGGCTGCTCTTCGCCACCCGAATCACTTACTCGTGTAAGCTCATCGGGATGGCGTCGTTTGCCGCCTTCCTGCAACTCGAAGTATTTAGGGTTAACTTTTACGCTGGCCTTAACACAGAATTTTTTTACTTGTCGTTACAATAGAGAAGAAAAATCGCAACCTTTGACTAACATCACACTTCTCTATAGTGAACAATAGAGACGCCGATAATAACTGCGGATGATTTTTAACTGACCGCATAAGAGCCCGGTGAGGCTCCACGGCATCACACAGTGACATTTTATAGTGAGCAACGATAACAATGTGGAAATGGTTACATCAATTCGCAAGGCCTGAACGGCTTTACCACGTCTGTGGCCGGTTCATTCCCTGGCTCGGAATTTTGGGTATTGCCTGCCTGCTGATTGGCTGGGTGTGGGGCTTTGGTTATGCACCGCCAGATTACCAGCAAGGGAACAGTTACCGGATTATGTATATCCATGTTCCGGCGGCGATCTGGTCGATGGGCATTTACAGTTCGATGGCGATTGCGGCCTTTATCGGGCTGGTGTGGCAGATGAAAATGTCTGACATGGTGGTATCCGCGATGGCACCCGTTGGCGCTGTTTTCACGTTTATCGCACTGGTCACCGGCTCAGCATGGGGCAAACCGATGTGGGGCACCTGGTGGGTGTGGGATGCACGCCTGACGTCCGAACTGGTGTTACTGTTCCTCTATCTTGGCGTGATTGCGTTGTATAACGCCTTCGACGACCGCCGTCTGGCTGGCCGTGCCGCCGGTATTCTGGTTCTGGTCGGCGTGGTGAACATTCCCATCATCCATTACTCCGTACAGTGGTGGAACACGCTGCATCAGGGCTCGACCAACATGCAGCAGACCATCGACCCGAGTATGCGTTATCCGCTGCGCTGGGCGATTTTCGGTTATCTCTTCTTCTTTATTACCCTGACGCTGATGCGTTTACGTAACCTGATTTTGGTTCAGGAGCGTCTGCGTCCGTGGGTGGCCGGTCTTGTGAATAAGGAGCGCCGCGGATGAGCCCTGCATTCTCCAGCTGGCATGATTTCTTTGCGATGGGCGGCTATGCATTTTATGTGTGGCTGTCGGTCGCGGCGACGCTGATTTCCCTGATTGCGCTGGTGGCGCATACCTTTATTCAGCGCCGTCAGATCCTCGATGAAGTTCGCCGCCGTCAGGCACGCGAAAAACGTATTAGTCAGTCTCAGTCTAAAAAACAGCAAGGCGCGCAGACGTCACCGCTGGAACCGGACACTTCCCCGGAGAAGTTATTGTGAATCCACGTCGTAAAAAGCGTTTGTCGCTGGCGCTGGTGGTGCTGATTGGCCTTGGTCTGAGCATTTCACTGGTGATGTACGCGCTGCGCTCGAATATTGATTTGTTCTATACACCCAGTGAAATTCTGCAAGGTAAAGGCGAAAACCACGAGATGCCGACGGTCGGCCAGCGCCTGCGTATCGGCGGGATGGTGATGCCCGGTTCGGTGAAGCGTGATCCAAAAAGCCTGCAGGTGAGTTTTAAAATATATGATGCGCGCGGCGCGATTGCCGTGACTTATAACGGCATTCTTCCGGATCTGTTCCGCGAAGGACAGGGCGTGGTGGCGCAGGGCGTGATGGAGCCGGGAAATGTAGTGAATGCCATTCAGGTTCTGGCGAAACACGACGAAAAATATGTGCCGCCGGAAGTTGCCGACGCCATGAAAGAAAACCACAAAGGGCCAGCTTCGGCTTATGTGGGTAACGATAAAGGAAATGACCGCTCATGATGCCGGAACTGGGAACATTTGCACTCTGTCTGGCGTTAGGTCTGGCGGTGTTACTGAGTATTTACCCGCAATGGGGCGCGGCGCGGCAGGATAACCGGATGATGGCGATGGCGCGTCCCTTGTCTTACGGGATGTTTGCCTGCATCGTGCTGGCGTTTGCCATTCTGGTCCATGCGTTTGTGGTGAATGATTTCACCGTCGCCTATGTCGCCAATAACTCCAATACCCGTCTGCCGGTGTATTACCGCGTGGCGGCTACCTGGGGCGCACATGAAGGTTCACTGCTGCTGTGGGTGTTATTGCTCAGTTGCTGGACGCTCGCCGTGGCATTGTTCAGCCGCCGTATGCCGCAGGATGCAGTGTCGCGCGTGCTGGCAGTGATGGGCATGATCACCGGCGGATTCCTGCTGTTTATTTTGCTGACGTCGAATCCGTTTATCCGCTCGCTGCCGAATTTCCCGGTAGACGGCAGTGACCTGAATCCGGTGTTGCAGGATATCGGGCTGATTTTCCATCCGCCATTGCTGTACATGGGTTACGTCGGTTTCTCAGTGGCGTTCGCGTTTGCCATTGCCTCGCTGATGGCCGGACGTCTGGACACCGCGTGGGCGCGCTGGTCGCGTCCGTGGACACAAGCTGCGTGGGTATTTCTGACCATCGGTATCGTGCTCGGGTCTGCCTGGGCGTATTACGAATTAGGCTGGGGCGGCTGGTGGTTCTGGGACCCGGTTGAGAACGCCTCCTTTATGCCATGGCTCGCCGGGACAGCGCTGATCCACTCGCTGGCCGTGACCGAAAAACGCGGGACGTTTAAAGCCTGGACGGTGTTGCTGGCGATCACCGCCTTCTCGTTGTGTCTGCTCGGGACTTTCCTGGTGCGTTCCGGCGTGCTGGTTTCGGTTCACTCGTTTGCCTCAGATCCGGCGCGCGGCATGTTTATTCTCGCGTATCTGGTGATTGTGATCGGCGGCTCGCTGCTGCTGTATGCCTTCAAAGGCAACTCGGTGCGTGCGCCAAGCCGTCACGAATTGCACTCTCGCGAAAGCTATCTGCTGGGTAATAACGTGCTGCTGGTGGCGGCGATGCTGGTGGTATTGCTCGGAACATTGTTGCCGCTTATCCACAAACAGCTCGGACTGGGCAGTATTTCTATCGGCGAACCTTTCTTTAATACGATGTTTACCTGGCTGATGGCTCCGCTGGCATTGCTGCTGGGGATCGGCCCGCTGGTGCGCTGGCGTCGTGATGAGCCCAGCAAACTGTGGCGTCGTCTGGGTGTTGCGCTGGTCGTCACGCTTGTCTTGTCGATTCTTCTGCCGTGGTTGTTGCAGGACAAAATTGTTGGCATGACCGTGGTCGGTCTGCTGATGTCGGTGTGGGTGATTGTGCTCACGCTGATGGAACTGCACGAGCGCGCGACGCACCGTCATTCGTTTTGGCGCGGCCTGACCAAACTTTCCCGCAGCCACTGGGGCATGGTGCTCGGCCATCTCGGCGTAGCGGTGACCGTTATCGGCATTGCCTTTAGCCAGAATTATAGTGTTGAACGTGATGTGCGCATGAAGTCCGGCGATACCGTGGATATTCATGATTATCACTTTATCTTCCGCGACGTTCGCGACATCACCGGCCCGAACTATACCGGTGGTGAGGCGAATATCGATGTGACGCAGAACGGCAAGAAAGTCACCACGCTGCATGCTGAAAAACGCTTCTACAGTGTGGCGCGCAGCATGATGACTGAAGCGGCGATCGACGGTAATCTGGCGCGTGACCTGTATGCAGCGCTGGGTGAAGAGATGGACGACGGATCCTGGGCAGTGCGTTTGTACTACAAACCGTTTGTCCGCTGGATCTGGCTGGGCGGCCTGTTTATGGCGGCCGGTGGCGTACTGTGTATTCTCGATCCGCGTTATCGCATGAGTAAAAAACTCAAGAAACAAGGTCTGGCGGAGGCTGAAGAAGCATGAACCGTAAACTCCTCTTTATTCCGCTGATCTTGTTCCTGGCGCTGGCTGCGGCTTTTCTGGTGCAACTGACGCGCAATGCCAACGGCGACGATCCGACGCTGCTGGAATCTGCGCTGATCGGCAAACCGGTGCCGGTGTTCAAACTGGAATCACTGGCGCAGGCCGGTAAAACCTACGATCAGTCGGTATTGCGCGACGGCAAACCCATGTTGCTCAACGTCTGGGCGACCTGGTGCCCGACCTGCCGCGCCGAGCATGATTATCTGAATACGCTGGCGGCGAAAGGTGTACGCGTGGTTGGCCTGAACTACAAAGACGACCGGCAGAAAGCGGTCAGCTGGCTCAATACACTGGGCAATCCTTACATGCTGAGTCTGTACGATGGCGACGGCATGTTAGGACTCGACCTCGGTGTGTATGGTGCGCCGGAAACCTTCCTGATCGACGGAAAGGGTATTATTCGTTATCGCCATGCCGGTGATTTGAATGAGAAAGTCTGGCAGAACGAAGTATTGCCGCTGTACAAAAAATACGGAGGCAATGCATGAAGCTGATTTCCTCCTTACCTGCGTTGCTGCTGGGCATGATGCTGAGTATCACCGCCTTTGCGGCCATTGATACTTATCAGTTTTCCTCTCCGGCTCAGGAGCAGGAATACCGTGATATCACAGCACAGCTGCGCTGTCCGAAATGTCAGAACACCAATATTGCAGCGTCGGATTCTATTATCGCGGCGGATATGCGCACCAAAGTTTTCCAGCTGCTTCAGCAGGGGCAGAACAAAAAGCAAATCGTGGATTACATGGTCGCACGTTACGGCAACTTTGTGACCTACGAACCGCCGGTGACGCCATCCACCTTTATATTGTGGCTCGGGCCGGTGCTGGTGGTCATTATCGGCGCAGCCATGATTTTTATGCGTTCCCGCCGGGGCGAAGTGCGTTTGCAAAATACGACCGAAGAAATGTCAGAACAAGAGAGACAGCGCCTGGCGCAGTTACTTAAAGACAGCGACAGGAAAGGATCATGAGTATTTTTTGGCTGTGCATTGTAGTGATGCTGGTTGTTGCACTGGCGCTGTTTATTGTGCCGGTTATTCGCGGCGACCGCGCGGAACACACGTCCCGCGATGCGCTGAATAAAGCGTTTTATCATCACCGTCTGACTGAGCTGGAAGAAGACGAAGCGCAGGGCGTGGTAGACGAGCGTCCGGCGCATATTCAGGAATTGCAGGAAAACTTACTGACCGATATTCCGGCGGGTCAGGCGCCTGCGGCCATTCAGCCGATTGGCCGCTGGACGCTGGTGCCCGGCGCTATCCTGCTGGTGATCATCACGCTGGGTTTATATCTCTATGCCGGGGGGCTGGGCCAGGTGAGTGCGTGGAATCAGGTCATGCAGCACATGCCGGATTTGCGCCATCGTATTGCCGATGATCATGGTTCGCCGCTGACCGCTGCGGATGTGCAGGATTTAGGGCTCGGATTGCGTACCGATTTACAGGCAAATCCGGATAATGTGCAGGACTGGGTGATGCTTGGTCGCGTGGGGATGGCGCTCAATAATGCCGCCACCGCGACACAGGCTTATGCTCATGCGTATCAGCTTGCGCCGAACGACATGTCAGTGAAACTGGGTTATGCCGAAGTGCTGACCCGTTCTTCTGATCCGCAAGATAACCTTACCGGCGGCAATCTTTTACGCAGTATGCTGGAAAAATCTCAGGGTGATCTGCGTGTGTTAAGTCTGCTGGCCTATAATGAATATGAGCAGGGTCATTATCCGCAAGCCATTGGCGCGTGGGAAGTTATGCAGAAAATCCTGCCAGCCGGTGATAAACGCCTTGAGATGGTTAACGCCAGTATTGCGCAGGCAAAACAAAAAGCCGGTCTTGATCAGGTTAAACTGGCGGTAAACGTGACGCTTTCTGCGGATGCGCAGCAGAAACTTCCGCAGAATGGCACGGTCTTTATTTCCGTGACAGATGGCAGCACTCCGGTACCGGTTGCGGTGAAAAAGCTGCCGCTGAGCCGCTTCCCGCTGGCGATTACTGTCGATGACAGTAACGCAATGATGCCGGAACGCTTGCTTTCTTCGCTGCATCAATTAAAAGTACGCGTTCGTATTTCACAGAATGGTCTGGCAACGCCAGCCTCAGGTGACTGGTACGGCGACAGTCCGCTGACTGATTTTTCCGGCAACGGTCAGGTCAGCATTGAGATTAATCAGCAGGTTCCTTAATCAGGAACGACGATCAAAAACAGGGAGATATCCATGAACTTACGCCTGACTGGGCTGGCGTTTGCGACAGTTTTACTGGTCGGTTGTGCCGGTACATCCGGATCTTCGGACAGCGAACAGCAGGGACGTTCTGATCCGCTCGAAGGTTTCAACCGGGTGATGTTCGACTTCAACTATAACTACATGGATCCTTACCTTGTGCGGCCTGTTGCCGTCGCATGGCGTGATTACGTGCCACAACCGGCGCGTAACGGGACCAGTAACTTCCTCAGCAACCTCGATGAACCCGCCAGCATGGTCAACTCCTTGCTGAAAGGCGATCCTTACCGTGCTGCAATCCACTTCAACCGTTTCTTCCTGAACACGCTTCTGGGGATGGGCGGTCTGATTGACGTGGCCGGTATGGCGAACCCGAAACTGGCGCGCGAAGAAGCCCAGGGCTTCGGTAGCACGCTCGGTCATTATGGTGTCGGTTACGGTCCATACGTGGTTCTGCCAGGTTACGGCAGCGCGACTGTGCGTGACGAAGGTGGTGATCTGGTGGATGATTTGTATCCGATGCTCAGCTATCTGACATTCTGGATGTCAGCCGGTAAATGGGTACTGGAAGGCGTCGAAACCCGTGCAGAACTTCTCGATTCAGATGGTCTGATCCGTAACTCTTCTGATCCGTATCTGTTTATCCGTGAAGCTTACTTCCAGCGTCACGACTTCCTGGCGAGAGGCGGTCAGCTGACGCCACAGGAAAACCCAAACGCGGCATTGATTCAGGGTGACCTGAAAGATATCGACTCGGAATAACAGTTCCGGAGATACAAAAAAAGCGCCTTTCGGCGCTTTTTTCATATCTGACGTAACATTCAGTTCATCAGAAGCTGTGGTTCATCAGAAGCTATAGTTAAAGTTAGCGCCGTACAGCATAGCGGTGCCTTTAGCCTGGAATTCATAGTTCGGCACGCCGTCAGCCACTTTCTCGCTGATATTCACCGTCTGGCCATGCATGTAAGACACACCCACATCGACGGATGCATCTTTATTGAAGGCATACGTGGTACCCGCAGAAACCCAGAAGCGGTCCTGATCCGGGATAGAAATGGTGCGGTTATCAGCCGGAACCGGACTGTCATCGAAGGCGATACCGGTACGGAACGTCCAGTTATCATCGTAGTAATACGTGGTACCTAACGCGATGCGATAAGCATCATGGTAGCCTTCTTCTTTTTGGAACAGGGTCTGGCCGTTAGAACCGGTAGCTTTCAGCTCCTGGAACTGGCTCCAGCTGGTGTAAGCCAGGCTGTAGTGAATCGCCCATTTCGGTGCCACTTTGTTATAACCGGACACTTCCCACATTTCTGGCAGATTCAGGGTCAGGGAACCCGGAACCGTGTGACCGCCCGTGCCGCCTAACGCCTGAGGAATGCCGTTGCGGTATTCGCCGTCAAAGTCGATTTTAACTTCTGAGCGATAAGTAAAGCCGTAACGGTTATTGTCATCGACTTCATAAAGAATACCGGCGTTCCAGCCGTAGCCCCACTCGTCGCCTTTCAGCTTGGCGGCTTCAGTATCTGCTGGCAGTAAGCCGCCGGTTTTAATCGGCACCAGTTCACCGGCAGTACGACGGATTTTTGCTTTCGCGTAGACGGCATCGAAGCCCACACCGAAGCTGAAATTCTGGTTCAAACGGTAAGCAACACTTAAGTTAGTGTTTATGGTGGTGAGATCTGTTTCACCGCCAATCGGGCCTGCCGGATAGTTATCGCTAAATTCTGTCGCCAGACCGTAGTTAGACGTCGCCGATGCGCCAACCGCCCATTGATCATCCAGCGGCATAATAAAGTGGATATTCGGCACCCACTGATTTGGCGCAATATTATCATCACTGGTGCTGGCACCGGTGACCGGAGATTTCCCCGTCACGCTGACGTCCGGGTCGACATAAATCGCGCCCATAGAAAACGCCGGGCGGTTAAACATGGTCATGGTTGCCGGGTTACGGCTACCGGATGCGGCGGTGTCAGCAATAGCACCTTCGCCTGAGAATGAACGACCTAAACCCGCAGCAGTATATTCATTTAACTGAAAACCTGCCGCGTATACGTTGGAGGAAACAATTGCCACTGCAGCTGCCAGAGCTGATCTTTTAAACAGGTTTTTCTGGTTCATGACCAAAACCTCAATATTATGTTTTTTATCAAACAATGTTACATCAAGTAACAATGAGCGCGGGATTGTAGGGTTCGTTATCAGTCTGACAAATCAGACCAGTGAGCGAAGTATAGGTCTGACCTGTGGTGTAGTTGCAATATTGTTTCATTGATATTTAAAAAATGATGCAAGAAATTGGATCCACTTAACAAAAAACCAACAATAAAAGTTCAATTAAGAAACGTTGAAGTGAGAACGATGACGTAGTTTTAATCTATTACTTACATATACGTGATCTGGATCACTTCAAAGGCACATAATAAGTAAGTGCTAGTGTGTTGTCAGAACGGTGGCGTAAAATACAGGCTGGAAATAAAACTTTATTCGCAAACAGGCCAGACGGTGGACGTTGCCGTTGATGCCGGGGAGAAAATTATGTCTGACGTAACCATGTCCTCTAAATCCACCCAACCTCTGCACTCCATCAACAAATGCGGCGCAGAAGAAACCGCAGCCTGCTGCTGTGTTGATGTGGGCACCATCATGGATAACACCGATTGCACCGCATCTTACAGCCGCGTTTTTGAAAATGAAGCACAGGCTAAAGAGACGCTGGAAGCCCTGACCGAACGCGCACGTGGCGTCGAATCCGAGCCTTGCGAAATCAAGAGCCGTATCGAAAACGTGGAAGGCGGCGTTGAGCTGAATATCGATTTCACTTTCAGCTGCCAGGCAGAAACCATGATCTTTCAGTTAGCCTTGCGCTAATCCCCGTCATACTTTGAGCCGCAGATGCGTTGGCTGCACTCAGTAACCCGAATCACTGACTTATGTCAGCTCATCGGGATTACTTCGATTGCCGCCTTTCTGAGACTCAAATTATTTAGGGGAAGTTTTAAATTGTAATACCGCTTATATAAGCGGTATTTTTTTGTCCGCTATTTCTGCCCGCTGCCTTTCTTCTCATTCTTATTTCAGAAAAATTTGCTGTTGCTCGCACTTCATTGCCTTTCACTTTGCCAAATGTAAATACATAGTTAAAACTGAGTTATCAGGTCTGACCTCTTAAGACCCTATTTTTTCTCAGGAGCTTATATGAATAAAGTCATTCCACTGGTGACACGTGAAGGCGATCGCATCGCGATTATCGATGGTTTGCGTACGCCGTTTGCCAAACAGGCCACCGCCTATCACGGCATTCCCGCCGTAGACCTCGGCAAAATAGTGGTCAGTGAGTTACTGGCGAAAAGTGGTATCGACCCGAAGGTCATCGATCAGCTGGTATTCGGGCAAGTCGTGCAGATGCCGGAAGCACCAAATATTGCGCGCGAAATCGTCCTCGGCACCGGCATGAATGTGTCGACTGACGCCTACAGCGTTTCGCGTGCCTGCGCCACCAGTTTTCAGGCGGTCGCCAACGTCGCGGAAAGCATTATGAGCGGCACGATCAGCGTCGGGATTGCAGGCGGAGCCGATTCGTCTTCGGTTCTGCCTATTGGCGTCAGCAAACGTCTCGCCCGCGCCCTGGTGGACGTCAACAAAGCGCGCACGCTGTCGCAGCGCCTGTCCATTTTCAGCAAACTTAAACTGCGCGACCTGATGCCGGTGCCGCCTGCTGTGGCAGAATATTCCACCGGTCTGCGCATGGGCGATACTGCGGAACAGATGGCGAAAAGTCATAATATTTCCCGCGAACAGCAGGATGAACTCGCGCACCGTTCTCACACGCTGGCGGCACAGGCGTGGGAGCAGGGCTATCTGAATTCTCAGGTGATGGCCGCGCAGGTTCCGCCTTACCGTGAAGTGCTGCAAAAAGACAACAACATCCGCCTGAATTCTGAAATCGGGCAATACGCAAAATTGCGTCCGGCGTTTGATCGCAAACACGGCACCGTGACCGCCGCGACCAGTACGCCGCTGACCGACGGCGCGGCCGCAGTACTGATGATGAGCGAATCGCGGGCGCGTGAACTCGGTTTGCAGCCTCTCGGTTATCTGAAAAGTTTTGCTTTTGCCGCCATCGATGTGTGGGAAGACATGCTGCTTGGTCCGGCTTATGCCACGCCGCTGGCGCTGGATCGTGCCGGTCTGACGCTCGGTGATCTAGACCTGATTGATATGCACGAAGCATTTGCCGCGCAGACCCTGGCGAATATCAAAATGTTAGCCAGTGATGAATTTGCCCGTGAGAAACTTGGCCACAGTCAGGCAGTTGGCGAAATAGACTGGGATAAATTTAACGTTCTGGGCGGATCACTGGCTTACGGCCATCCTTTTGCCGCGACTGGCGCACGAATGATCACCCAGACGTTGCATGAATTACGCCGTCGTGGCGGAAAATACGGGCTGACGACGGCCTGTGCCGCCGGTGGCTTAGGCGCAGCAATGATTCTGGAGGCAGCGCAATGAGGGATAATATGGAAAACCCAAACATTCCGGAAATCACTCCGGCAGAACCGGTTTCTGCTTTTTCACTGATGTTCACCGCGGAGCACATCGGGATTATCACCATCGACGTTCCCGGCGAAAAGGTGAATACCTTAAAGGCTGAATTCGCTCAACAAATTTGTACCATTCTGCAAAAAGCCCAGCAATATCCCAGTCTGAAGGGGCTGGTGCTGGTTTCCGGTAAATCCGACTCATTTATTGCCGGTGCGGATATCACCATGATATCGGGTTGTAAGAGCGCCGATGAGGCCAGCAATCTGGCGCGAAAAGGGCAGACGGTGATGTCGCAGATCGCTTCGTTTCCGGTGCCCGTTGTTGCGGCCATCCACGGTGCCTGTCTGGGCGGCGGACTTGAACTGGCGCTGGCGTGTCATTCACGCGTCTGTTCCCTCGATGATAAAACGCAGCTCGGTCTGCCGGAAGTGCAGCTTGGCCTGCTGCCGGGCTCCGGCGGCACACAGCGTCTTCCGCGTTTAATCGGTGCGCCGAAAGCACTGGATATGATGCTTACCGGTCGCAGCATTCGCGCGAAACAGGCGCTGAGAATGGGACTGGTGGATGACGCGGTACCTTATTCAATTTTGCTGCAAACGGCACTTGAGCGCGTGGCGAAAGGGCGTCAGTCACGTCCGCCATTGCCGTGGCAGGCGCGGCTGGCCGGTGGCCCGTTGGGCAAAAGTGTGCTGTTCCATTTTGTGCGCAAACAAACCCGTGCCAAAACGCACGGCAATTACCCGGCGACCGAAAAAATTATTGATGTGGTGAAAACCGGTCTCGATCAGGGCAGCGGCAACGGCTATCAGGCTGAAGCGAAAGCCTTTGGCGAACTGGTCATGACGCCGGAATCGGCGGCATTGCGCGGCCTGTTTTTCGCATCCACTGCGCTGAAAAAAGAGAAGGGTGGCGATGCCGAACCCTTGCCGGTACGCCGTGTGGGCATTCTGGGCGGCGGGCTGATGGGCGGTGGTATCGCCAACATCACTGCCACCAAAGCCGGACTGCCGGTACGCATCAAAGATATTAATCAGGAAGGCATCCGTCATGCGCTGAAATACAGCTGGGATTTGCTGGAGAAAAAGGTGCGCAGCCGCAGGCTGACCCGTAATGAACAGCAACGCCAGATGATGCTGCTTTCCGGCACCACCGATTACAGCGGTTTTGCGCAGATAGATATCGTGGTGGAAGCGGTGTTTGAGGATTTGTCTCTCAAACAGTCGATGGTGGCGGAAATCGAGAATAACGCCGCTCCGCGCACAATATTTGCTTCAAACACATCTTCACTGCCTATCCATAAGATTGCAGAGCAGGCCAGCCGGCCTGAGCAGGTGATCGGCCTGCATTATTTTAGTCCGGTGGATAAGATGCCGCTGGTGGAAGTGATACCCCATGCAGGAACCAGTGCGCAGACGATTTCGACCACAGTTTCCCTGGCGAAGAAACAGGGGAAAACAGCGATTGTGGTCGGCGACAGCGCCGGGTTCTATGTAAACCGTATTCTTGCGCCGTACATCAATGAAGCTGCCCGCTGTTTGCTGGCGGGCGAACCCGTCGATCACATCGATAAAGCGCTGGTGAATTTTGGTTTTCCGGTCGGCCCGATACAGTTGCTGGATGAAGTCGGTATTGATGTCGGCACTAAAATAGGTCCGATTCTGGTGGATGCATTTGGTGAGCGTTTTGCTGCGCCATCGGGTTTTGATGCTGTGCTGAAAGACGATCGCAAAGGGCGTAAGAACGGCAAAGGTTTCTATCTCTACGGGCAAAAAGGCCGGACGGCGAAGAAGAAACAGGTCGATCCTGCGATTTACCGGCTGCTGAATGTCACGCCGAAAGCGCAGCAGTCGGAAGAAGAGATTGCGCAGCGCTGTGTGATGCTGATGCTTAACGAAGCGGTACGTTGTCTGGATGAACAGGTGATCCGCAGTGCGAGGGATGGTGACCTGGGGGCAGTGTTCGGCATTGGCTTCCCGCCATTCCGTGGTGGTCCGTTCCGTTACATAGACACGCTCGGTGCAGCGAACGTGGTGAAAACGCTGGATCAGCTGGCGCAACGCTATGGCGAGCATTTCCGGCCATGCGAAGGGTTGGTGCGCAGGGCGGAGCAGGGCGAGCCCTGTTTTTTGACAGACGGCCCCGGCGAAAAGGTCAGTAAAGTGTGACCGCTGTCACTGCTTATTACTGAGTTTCGCGGGAATCTGGAATAGATCCTGCTTGTGGCCAGCCGAAGGCCTGCGGGATCTTTTTTATGGTGAGACTGACTTTGTACAGAAACAATCCCAAACGATTGATCTACAACCCAAGTGGTTAAATAATCGCCTGAGCAGTTTACAAGCAGTAAGTGTTGGTGTAAAAAACAGCGTTTTCTTTACGTGAACTTTCAGGCAAAATGCCCGACCGCTGATACTTACCATGCAAAGCATGTGGGCACAGCCGGTTAAGTGGATGTACTGCCTTACAGCTATCTTGTAATGAGAAAGGTCATTTGAAATATGATGAAAAACAGCTGGGCAATGGGTAATACAGCACGCACGGCGTTTCTGTATAGCGCTATTTTTGTTAACAAAAGCGGTGCAATATGCAAGTTGTAATTATGCGTCACGGTGATGCAGTGCTCGAAGCTGCAAGCGACTCAGTTCGCCCGTTAAGCGAATGCGGATGTGACGAATCAGTACATATGGCGGCCTGGCTGAATGGTCGTGGCGTCAAAATTGATCGTGTTCTGGTCAGTCCGTATCTGCGTGCGCAGCAGACGCTTGAAAAAGTTCGCCAGTGTCTGTCTCTGCCTGAAAACGTAGAAATTGATATTCTCAAGGAACTGACGCCGGGCGGTGATCCTGCTCTGGTCGCCAGTGAACTGCAACATCTGGCGCTGACCGGCGTCAGTGCCGTGCTGGTGGTGTCTCACCTGCCGCTGGTCGGTTATCTGGTTGCAGAACTCTGTCCTGGCGTTTGCCCGCCGATGTTCGCCACGTCAGCCATGGCCAGCATCGAGTTAAACGGTGAAACCGGGCAGGGCAGCTTTGACTGGCAGTTCAGCCCATGCCAGGTAATGGCTAAGGTATAATCCCCGTCATACTTCGCATTGCAGATGCGTTGGCTGCGCTCACTTACCCCGGTCACATAGTTATCTATGCATCCCGGGGATGCGTTCACTTGCCGCCTTGCTGCAATCCGAATTATTTAGGGGATCTGTTCTGAGACAGACAGTTCAGCGACAGACAAAAGAAAGGCACAGCTTTGGCTGTGCCTTTCTCGTTTCTGAACGTCGGGATGGGTCAGCTGATTTTGTCGTCCAGTTCTACCAGCACCAGCAGGGCGGCGGTGCCACCGAGTTCTTTAGGCGCCTGGTGGAAGGCTTCGACGTCAGGATGTTGCGCCAGCCATAAAGGCGTTTGTTGTTTGAGAATATGTTTGCCGTGACCGTGCATCACGCAGGCGCAATGGACGTGCTCGCGGCGGCAGGCGGCGATCAGCGCACCTAATTCCTGCTTGGCTTCTTTCTGCGTTAAACCGTGTAAATCAAGAAACAACTCTGGCGAATAATCCCCGCGGCGTAATTTTTTCAATTCAAAATGACTGACGTCTGGCCGGATATGGCGAACCGGACCTTCTTCCTGCAACATCGGCTGGAATTCATCAGAAAAATAATAACTCGCGTCCACCTGCTCCTGAATCAGCTTTTTAGGTGACAGTTCAGCCCCCTTTTTTCGCGGCGGTCGGTGCGTAATTGTATCGTTTTTCAGGCGCTTGACGCCCGGTACAGCCTCGCGGAATAACGCCGTTTCTTCCGGGCTGAGCAGGTGCTTTTTCTTCATCATTTCATCGTCATTTTCGCTCAATCCACACAGTGTACCTTCCGTCGCCCTGCGGTTTAAAGAAAACTCAGGGTTAAATTCTTCGAGACATCGCGCAAGTGCGTTGACTAGCTGCTGATTTGTGGCGGGCTTCGTGGCAAACTATGCGGCAAATAATGGGTTAAACGTCTGTTAAAAACCCGTGCACTGCCTGGAGAATAAAATTGGACAAAATTTTCGTCGACGAAGCTGTCAGTGAACTGCATACCATTCAGGATATGCTGCGCTGGACCGTCAGCCGCCTGAACGCGGCCAATGTCTATTACGGTCACGGCACCGATAACCCGTGGGACGAAGCAGTGCAGCTGGTGTTGCCAAGCGTGTTTTTGCCGCTCGACATTCCTGAAGATATGCACACCGCGCGTCTGACTTCCAGCGAGCGCCACCGTATTGTTGAGCGCGTGATCCGCCGTGTTAACGAACGCGTACCGGTCGCTTATCTGACTAACAAAGCCTGGTTCTGCGACATGGAGTTTTATGTCGATGAACGCGTGCTAGTGCCGCGTTCGCCGATTGGTGAACTTATCAACAACCGTTTCGCCGGGATCCTGCAGGATAAACCGCAGCACATTCTCGATATGTGTACCGGCAGCGGCTGTATCGCTATCGCCTGCGCTTACGCGTTCCCGGAAACCGAAGTGGATGCGGTAGATATTTCTGCCGACGCGCTGGCAGTGGCCGAGCGCAATATCGACACGCACGGCATCGAGAACTGGGTGACCCCAATTCGCTCTGACCTGTTCCGCGAATTGCCTGCGTTGCAGTACGACCTGATTGTGACCAATCCGCCGTATGTGGATGAAGAAGATATGTCTGACCTGCCGCAGGAATATCGCCACGAGCCCGTACTGGGTCTGGCTTCCGGCAGCGATGGCCTGAAACTGACCCGCCGCATTCTGGCCTGTGCGCCGGATTACCTGACCGATAACGGCGTGCTGGTGTGCGAAGTGGGTAACAGCATGGTGCATCTGATGGACCAGTATCCTGATATTCCGTTCACCTGGCTGGAATTTGAAAATGGCGGCGACGGCGTATTCATGCTGACCAGGCAGCAGCTGATAGATTGTGCTGAACATTTCAAAGCGTACCGCGACTGATCAAAAAAATTGCGCTTGATCGACTAAAAAATAATGGCCGGTTCATCACCGGTCATTCAGAAAACAATCAACATAATGGTTAAGGAGCCGTGATGGCAGGGAACAGTATTGGGCAGTTTTTCCGCGTCACTACTTTTGGCGAATCCCACGGTGTGGCACTGGGCTGTATTATTGACGGCGTGCCGCCGGGTATTGCGCTGACCGAAGCAGACCTGCAACACGATCTCGACCGTCGTCGTCCGGGCACCTCGCGTTACACCACGCAGCGCCGCGAAGCCGATGAAGTTAAAATTCTTTCCGGCGTTTTTGAAGGCGTGACCACCGGCACCAGCATCGGTCTGATTATCCAGAATACCGATCAGCGTTCTCAGGATTACAGCGCGATCAAAGACGTGTTCCGTCCGGGACATGCGGATTACACCTACGAACAAAAATACGGCGTGCGCGATTACCGTGGCGGCGGCCGTTCTTCTGCCCGTGAAACGGCGATGCGCGTTGCTGCTGGCGCGGTTGCCAAGAAATATCTTCTGGAAAAATTTGGCGTTAAAGTGCGCGGTTATATGTCCCAGATGGGCGATATCACCTGTGAACTGAAAGACTGGGATTTGGTCGAAACCAACCCGTTCTTCTGCCCGGATGAAAGCAAGCTCGAAGCGCTGGATGAACTGATGCGCGCGTTGAAAAAAGAAGGCGATTCCATTGGCGCTAAAATCACCGTCGTAGCAGATCACGTGCCGGTCGGTCTTGGTGAGCCGGTGTTTGACCGTCTGGATGCCGATCTGGCGCACGCGCTGATGAGCATCAATGCGGTTAAAGGCGTGGAAATCGGTGACGGCTTTGCGGTGGTGAATAAACGCGGCAGTGAAAACCGTGATGAAATCACACCGAACGGTTTCGAAAGCAACCACGCGGGCGGCATTCTTGGCGGGATCAGCAGCGGTCAGCCGGTTGTTGCTCATCTGGCGCTGAAACCGACCTCCAGCATCACCGTTCCGGGACGCACGATTAACCGCGAAGGCGAGCAGGTCGAGATGATCACCAAAGGTCGTCATGATCCTTGCGTGGGTATCCGCGCCGTGCCAATTGCCGAAGCGATGATGGCGATCGTGCTGATGGATCACTTATTGCGTCAGCGCGCCCAGAATGGCGACGTTCATTCTTCCGTGCCACGCTGGTAATCCATTGATGAAAACCTTACGCACATTTGCAGCGATAAAAGCCGTCAGCGCCGGTCTTCTGGCGCTGGCGCTTTGCGCACCTGCGATGGCAGCAACGCCGTGGCAGAAAATCTCCCATCCTGTTGCAGGCACGCCTGAAGCGATCGGCAGCTATGCCAACGGTTGTCAGGTTGGCGCTCAGCCATTGCCGCTGAACTCGCCGGCTTATCAGGTCATGCGCACCGATCAGCGCCGTTATTTCGGGCAGCCGGATTTACTGGCCTTTATTACCCGTCTCGGCACTCAGGCGCAGCAAAAAGGCCTGGGCACAATGCTGGTCGGTGATATGGCGATGCCAGCCGGTGGTCGTTTCAGCAGCGGTCACGCCAGCCATCAGTCAGGGCTGGATGTGGATATCTGGCTGCAACTGCCGCGCCAGCGCTGGAGCGAGCAGATGCTGCTCAAACCGCAGCCTATCGATCTGGTCAGTGCTAACGGTAAATCCATTGTGAAGAGCCAGTGGCAGCCACGGATTGAAACGCTGATCAAAATGGCCGCGCAGGATAAAGACGTCGTGCGGATCTTCGTCAATCCGGCCATTAAACAGCAATTATGTCTGGATGCCGGAACGGATCGTGAGTGGCTGCATAAAGTGCGTCCGTGGTTTGGTCATCGCGCACACATGCATGTTCGCCTGCGTTGTCCGGTCGGTAATCTCGAGTGTGAGAATCAGGCACCGCCACCTCCGGGTGATGGTTGTGGCGCTGAGCTGCAAAGCTGGTTCCTGCCGCCGAAACCGGGCAGCGGAACCTCTGTGAAAAAAGAGCCGCCTCCGTTGCCGCCATCATGTCAGGCGCTGCTGGATAAACACGTTCTTTAACAGGTTTCACTTACTCTTCGCCACGCATAGCGAGCTGACAGAAAAATGGACTGGTTGATTGTTGCCCCGTGGGTTTTAGTCGTTTTATTTTTCGTTGCACTGTTTGCCGGTTTCATAGATTCCATCGCGGGCGGCGGCGGGCTGATCAGCCTGCCAGCGCTGCTCGCGGCGGGGGTTCCACCAGCTCAGGCGATTGCGACCAATAAGCTATCGTCTATAGGGGGATCCTTTTCTGCCAGTCTGTACTTTGTGCGGCGTGGCGTGGTGGATCTTAACGATCAGAAGCTGAATATTGCCTGTACCTTTGCCGGTTCGGTGATTGGCGCGATCCTCATCCAGCATCTTCGCGCGGACATGTTGCGTCAGGTGTTACCGCTGCTGATCATCTGCATCGGTTTATATTTTTTACTGACGCCACGACTGGGCGAAAGTGACCGGGCAAGACGCCTAAATGCACTGCCTTATGCGCTGGTGGGCGGCGGTTGTGTTGGTTTCTATGATGGATTTTTTGGTCCCGGTGCCGGTTCTTTCTACGCGCTGGCCTTCGTGACGTTATGCGGGTTTAACCTGGCAAAAGCCACTGCACATGCGAAAGTCCTGAATTTCACTTCAAACCTGGGCGGCCTGATCTTCTTTATACTGGGCGGAAAAGTGATTTGGGTGCTGGGATTTGTGATGGCCGCCGGACAGTTTATCGGCGCAAGACTGGGCGCACGAATGGTGCTTAGTAAGGGGCAGAAGATGATCCGCCCGATGGTGGTCGCTGTTTCCGTCGTCATGAGCTGCAAGCTGATTTACGACAATCATGGTGCCGAAATTCATCAGTGGTTAAGCCTGCATTTATAATGTCCGGAGCAGCAGAATGCTTGCCCGAAGTCATGAAAACACGCGTTTAAACAGGGGTATATTGTCGCCCCTGATCTTACTTTAACGAGTTTCACTGCAATTATGTCTGATTCGACTGCAACACATAACTATCATCAATTGATCGACATTTTTGATTCCTGCTTTTTTGAGGAATTCAACGTTCGCTTAGTGAAAGGCGACGACGAACCGATCTATCTGCCTGCTGATGAACAAGAACCGTTTAACCGCATTGTGTTCGCACACGGTTATTACGCCAGCGGCATGCATGAAATTTCCCACTGGTGCGTGGCCGGTGCTGAGCGCCATAAACTGGTGGATTTCGGATACTGGTATTGCCCGGACGGTCGTGACGCACAAACGCAAAGTGAATTTGAGAAAGTGGAAATCAAACCACAATCTTACGAATGGCTGTTCTGCGCGGCGGCGGGTTTTAATTTCAACGTCAGTTGTGACAACCTGAGCGGCGATTGCGAGCCGGACCGTGTGGGTTTTCAGAATAAAGTCCGTGAAGAAGTGTTGCGTATGCTGGAGCAGGGCATCCCTGAAAGACCGG
Source organism: Rahnella sp. AN3-3W3 (assembly GCF_003263545.1). NCBI lineage: Bacteria > Pseudomonadati > Pseudomonadota > Gammaproteobacteria > Enterobacterales > Yersiniaceae > Rahnella > Rahnella sp. AN3-3W3. Next base: position 20,081 of record NZ_JYDG01000007.1, on the reverse strand, counting down.
CGCGCTTTATTAAAGCGCTACAATCGTTTTACAATACGGCCCCTTTGACGCCTGCAAATTTCCCTGCATTGCAGCCGATCGAATAAGAACTGAACACGAGAGGAAGAGTAATGATCGCAGAATTTGAAACGCGGATTTTAACGCTGATCGACGATATGGTCGAAAGCGCCAGCGACGATGAGTTATTTGCCAGTGGCTATCTGCGAGGCCACCTGACCGTCGCCGTGGCAGAAGCGGAAGAGAACGGTGAACACACCGCTGAAGCGTTGAAAATTCGTGTTCAGGATGGTCTGGACAAAGCCATCAGAGCCGGTGAACTTTCACCGCGCGATCAGCTTCTGGTGCAGGGGATGTGGGAAAATTTATATCAGGCATCTCTCCCTCAGTAATCTCTTTTCAGTAAAAAAAAGCGCAGCGACGGATTAACCGGCTGCGCTTTTTTATTGCCTGAGAAGGGACGGGTTAATGCGATTCGACCGGGCGGCCTTTCAGCAGTTTTCTGACCCACATGCGGTTCGGGTTCAATGCTGCCAGCGTTTCGCTGTCCATAGGTATCGGTTCACCGGCAATCTGCGCGGCCAGTATTTCTGCACCCAGCGGTGCGGAACTTAGCCCGCGTGAGCCCAGCGCACCTAACAGGAACAAGTTTTCATAGACCGGTGCTTCTGCAACAGGGCGATGGCGCTTAACATCCAGATCCAGCTTTTTATAACTTTCCAGTAACGCATCGTAATCCGATACGGAGCCGATCATCGGCAGGTGATCCCGCGTCGCACAACGCACACCGTTACGCGCTTCACCTTCACTGACATCCACGTCATGCGGCCATCGCTGTTCCGGCAGACAACTGATCAGACGCTGGCGGTTTTCCTGCTGATCGTCGTCGCGGTAATCCGTGCATTTGTCTGCGCGGTGATAGCTTGCACCGATGCAATGATGCTGATTTTGCGGGCTGACCGGCGTCATATAGCCGTCATAACACAGCACTTGCTTCAGCTTGCTCAGCGCCGGTGTGGTTGGAATATGCGAAACCTGACCGCTGACCGCGTAAACCGGCAGTTTTTCCGTCTGGCTGAAATCCGTAATGTCCGCGCCGTTCGCCAGTACGACAGCCTGATGACAGGTTGTGTGCCCGCTGGCAAAGGTCAGCGTCCACTGCGAATCCGCGTCAGATTCTAATGCGGTCACGCGATGACCGTAATGCACGGTTAAGCCTTGTGTTTCGGCAAGTGAAATCAGTGAGGCGGTCAGTTCGGCCGGGCACAGCCAGGCACCGAGCGGATAGGTGATGCCGCCGCTGCCGCACGGTAATCCGCACAACGCTTCTACGTCTTCTTCACTCAGTCCTTTTGCCAGTTCTTCCGGCCAGCCGCCTTTGAGGATCCCGTCGATTTTGCCCTGACTTTTTTCGTCATAACCGAGTTGCGTCACGCCGCTCCAGCCGTGATCGAAAGGCACATCCCGTTTTTCAAGCTGCGCATACTGACGGCGGGCGAAGGTGAAAGCGTGAGCAAAGAAGTTTTCCAGCGTATCACCACGGCCATTGAGCAGCGGATACACTGCGCCCTGACGATTGCCGGAAGCGCCGAGTGCTGGTTTTTCATCGGCGCAATACAGCGTGACGGCAAATCCACGGCGAAGTAACGCCAGCGACAACACGGCACTGGCCACACCGCCGCCTGACACTGCAAACTCTGTGGCATTTTTTGCTGCGGGACGCACATACCATGGCGCGGGATGCGGTACATCAATTTTTGCCGGCAGCACACCGGCTAACATATGCCGCTTTTCGCCGAACCCCGGCACCTTGCTGATGTCAAAACCTGCGTCCTGCAATCCGCGGCGCACGAAACCGGCCACGGTAAATGTCGCGAAGGTGCCTTGCGGACGGGTCATTTTTGCCATCGAACGGAATAAGTCTTCGGTCCACATGTCGGGGTTTTTGGAAGGCGCGAAGCCGTCAAGAAACCAGGCATCGACCTGCTGATTCATACTGGTGTCACATGCGGGCAGCAGGGTAGTCACATCGCCGAACCACAGATCGAGCGTGATACGTCCGCCCGCCAGCAGCAGGCGGTGGCAGCCGGAAAAGGCCATCGGCCATTGTTCGCAAAGCTGTGCGGAATACGCAGCGAGTTCGGGCCACTGCGTGTGCGCAGTCGCGAGATCACGGGCAGACAGCGGGAATTTTTCGTAACTGATGAAATGCAGACGTTGCAGCGTGGCGTCAGGGTTTTCGGCGTGAAACGCATCGAAGGCCTGCCACAGCGACAGAAAGTTCAAACCGGTGCCAAAACCGGTCTCCGCGATGATACACAGCGGGCGAGGGTGCGCGGCAAAACGCGCCGGAAAATGGTTGCCGTTGAGAAAAACATGACGGGTTTCCAGCAGGCCGTTCTGGTTGGAAAAATAGACGTCATCAAAATGTCGGGAAACAGGTGTACCCTGTTCGTTCCAGCTTAATTCGGCGGGCGTGATCGGGTTATGGCTCACGTGAAACTCTCTCAGTTCAAGGCGATGCCGGAGTTTAACGCTGCGTTTGACCCTGCGCAAATTTACCACGATTTACACAAGGAATTGCTGATCGGACTTGTTCGGCGTACAACTGTACGCTAGAGTGCGTGACGAAATCCCAAATGGTGAATAGTACAAGAGGTATTAAATGAAACGTGCAGTGATTACTGGCCTGGGTATCATCTCGAGCATCGGTAACAACAAGCAGGAAGTTCTTGCATCTCTGCAGGAAGGTCGCTCTGGGATCACCTTCTCGCAAGAGCTGAAAGATGCCGGGATGCGTAGTCACGTCTGGGGTGATGTCAAATTAGACACCGCAGGCCTTATCGATCGTAAGATTGTGCGTTTCATGAGTGATGCCTCGATCTACGCTTACCTGTCCATGCAACAGGCGATTGAAGACTCCGGTCTGACTCCTGAAATGGTCTCCAACGAACGTACCGGCCTGATTGCAGGTTCCGGCGGCGGTTCACCACGCAACCAGGTTGCGGGCTCCGACGGTATGCGTGCCAAAGGCCTGCGCGGCGTTGGCCCATATATGGTGACCAAAGCGATGGCCTCCGGCGTTTCTGCCTGCCTCGCGACGCCGTTCAAAATTCGCGGTGTGAACTATTCCATCAGCTCTGCCTGCGCCACCTCTGCACACTGCATCGGTAACGCGGTAGAAATGATCCAGCTGGGCAAACAGGATGTTGTGTTTGCAGGCGGCGGTGAAGAACTGTGCTGGGAAATGGCGTGTGAATTCGACGCGATGGGCGCACTGTCCACCAGCTACAACGAAACACCAGACAAAGCTTCCCGTACCTACGACAAAGCGCGTGACGGTTTCGTTATCGCAGGCGGCGGCGGTATGGTTGTTGTCGAAGAGCTGGAACATGCTCTGGCACGTGGCGCACACATCTACGCAGAAATCGTTGGCTACGGCGCAACGTCTGACGGCGCAGACATGGTGGCTCCATCTGGCGAAGGCGCAGTGCGTTGCATGAAAATGGCAATGAACGGCGTGGATACCCCAATCGATTACGTTAACGTGCACGGAACTTCTACTCCGGTCGGCGACGTGAAAGAACTGGGCGCTATCCGTGAAGTGTTCGGCGATAAAACCCCGGCGCTGTCTTCTACCAAAGCCATGACCGGTCACTCTCTGGGTGCCGCTGGCGTTCAGGAAGCCATTTACACCTTGCTGATGGCTGAACACGGCTTCATCGCGCCAAGCATCAACATCGATAATCTCGATGAGCAGGCAGAAGGCATGGACATCATCACTAAACCGACTCAGCGCGAGCTGACGACAGTGATGTCTAACAGCTTCGGCTTCGGCGGCACCAACGCCACGCTGGTCATGCGTAAGCTGAAAAACGACAAATAATTCCCGTCAATGCTGTCTGAATAAAAGCCTGCTTCCGAGCGGGCTTTTTTACATCCATCATCCTTCGAACCGCCTCTGCGTTGTCTTCGTTCATTCACCTCAGTCATTTACTTTTGTAAGCTCCTGAGGATTCATTCTCTCGCCGCCTTGATGCAACTCGAATGATTTTGGATATGTTTCTCAACAATTCAGGTACAATTTAGCCGCTTCTTATTTTCACCTTGTTGACATAATGCTTTCACTCAGACACCTCCATCATCGACATCTGCATGTTCCGGCCTGGCTCGGAATTGTGGCGATCCTGATGTTGTTTATTGCGCCGGTGATTTCTAAATCACTGGTGGCTGAGGGTGCGCAGCATATGATGATGCCCGGCATGATGATGTCCGATATGGACATGGATATGCCGGACGCAGAGATGGCTGACATGGCGTTGTCAGACCATCACGTCTCATCTATGGAACATTGTCAGAAGCAAACCTGTAAATCAGCGCCGCAGGATGCGGTGAAAGCGATGCTTTCCGGTGACATGAGCGATGCCGCGTGCGGTTATTGCGTGCTGCTGGTGCATTTACCGATGCTCGATTTACAGGCCATGCCGATGCTGTGGTCGCTGGATTTCTCCAGCCGTGCCCCACCGCGCGCTGTCATACAACGTCTGATCCCTTCACTGTTCTTCACGGATTCCCAACCCCGCGCACCACCTGCTTTTCTGTAACAGCCTCTGAATAATTTCTTTCAAGTTAACCGCGATTTTTATCGCTGTTGACGGCGTGCTATTTGAAATTCAGGAAATCAGATTTATGAATCAACCTGCAAACCTGCCTTCCGGCGCAGGTAAAAAAATGCCTGCGCAAGCGGCCTTTATGGCGTTGCTGCGCCGTGTGCATTTTTACATTGGCCTGTTCGTGGGCCCGTTCATTTTTGTCGCAGCACTGACCGGCACGTTATATGTACTGACCCCTCAGTTCGAAAATTATCTCTATTCTGATGCGCTCTTTACGTCCTCACATGGCGAACCACAGCCCCTTTCGCGACAGATTGATGCGGCGCTAAACGTAACCGGTCAGGATAAAAAGATTTATGCGGTCAGACCGGCACCGTCCGAGGGGGAAACGACGCGGGTGATGTTTTCTGATCCGCAACTCGGGGCATCCAAAAGCCGTGCGATTTTCATCGATCCCATCACGCTGGCGGTGAAAGGCGACATGACGGTGTACGGCACCAGCGGTATTTTGCCTTTCCGTACCTGGCTGGATGATTTACATCGTGGCCTGTTGCTGGGCGATGCAGGGCGCATTTACAGTGAGCTCGCCGCTTCATGGCTGTGGGTTGCCGCGCTTGGCGGAGTCGTCCTATGGTTGAGCAGCCGCCGAAAATCCCGTATGCCGCGCAAGCTGAGTGAGAAAATCGAGAAACAGCAGCACAGCCGCCGCTGGCACAGCTCGCTCGGTCTGATATTACTGGCGGGCTTTCTGTTCTTCTCCGCTACCGGTCTGACGTGGTCACAATGGGCTGGAGACAATATTGGCGTACTGCGCGCTTATATGGGCTGGATGACGCCTGCCGTGAAAACCAGTCTGGATCCGCTGGCAGAGGCTGTACCGGCCGATGAACATGCGGAGCATCATGCGCAGATGGCAGACATGCCTGATATGCCGGGAATGGACATGTCAGAACACGCAATGCCTGCTGTGCCGCAGGCTGTCACAGTTTCTTCTCCGGCTTTTGATGCCGTTGTTCAGGCGGCGCGTGATTCGGGGATTGAGGCGCATAAAATCGAAATTCGCCCGGCTTATTCAGCCGGTAAAGCCTGGACGGTGACGGAAGTCGACCGCAGCTGGCCAACGCAGGTTGATGCGGTTTCAGTCGATCCCCGTTCGATGCAGATTGTCGATCACACCCGTTTTGCTGATTTTCCTCTGCTCGCCAAACTGACCCGCTGGGGTGTGGATGCGCATATGGGGATTCTCTTCGGTATCTGGAATCAGGCCATTCTGGTGATTTTTGGTATCGGGCTTTGCGTGATGATTGCCTGGGGATATCGCCTGTGGTGGCTGCGCAGAACTGTCAGCAATGACGGCGGTAATCCGGTTGTTACGCTGCTGCAAACCTGGAGATCCGTGCCGTTCAGTCTGCAATGCCCGATTTTTGTCATCACTCTCGGGCTGGCGATTTCCCTGCCGGTGATGGGGGCGAGTCTGGTGATTTTTCTGCTGATAGATGTTTTCCGCTGGCAGAGAAACAGGCGTGCAGTGCAAGTCCGGTCTGCTGTCGGTTAAACCTGCGCGGAGGTGACGTGACATAAACAATTTGCGGGACGTGCCGCAACATCATGACGGGGCTCTGTATGAGCCTCGTTTTTTTTGCGCGATGTCGCGGAGAAATCATTTTTGCAGTGGCAGAGATTGGATTCTTCGGGTAACGTCAGCGCATCTTGTTCAGCGAAGAATAACCATGTTGATAGCGGCGTTTGGCACTGTATTGAAACCTTTTTTACGGGACAGATTTTTGCATCTTCTGATTGTGCTGGGTATCGCACTGACCCTGTTTCAGCCTGCAAAAATCCTCCAGTTCCCGCAGTTTGTTGACTGGGACACCATCGTCACTTTGCTGGGATTACTGATGCTGACCAAAGGCGTTGAGGTCAGCGGTTATTTTGATTTTGTTGGCCGCAAGATGATCAATGCCATCGATAATGAACGCAGGCTGGCGCTGTTTCTGGTGATGGCGGCGGCGGTGCTTTCCACGTTTATGACCAACGATGTGGCGTTGTTTATCGTTATTCCGCTGACGATCACACTGAAAAAAATGACGTCGTTGCCGGTGACGCGGTTGATCATATTTGAGGCGCTGGCGGTGAATGCCGGTTCGCTGCTCACGCCGATAGGAAATCCGCAAAACATTCTGTTATGGAATAAGTCCGGTTTATCGTTTTTGCATTTCATCGGGCAGATGGCACCGCTGGCGTTGATCACGCTGGTCGCGCTGCTGGCGGTCACCTGGTTCTGTTTTCCTTCACACCGCCTGAAAAAGCTGGAAAGCAATCAGGGCTACCCGTTCCAGAAACGATTACTGGTTTGCTGCGTGGTGTTGTACGTAGTGTTTATCGCCTGTGTGGATCTGGGGCTGGCGCTGTATGGCTTGCTGGCGGTGGTTTTATGTTTCCTGCTGCTGGCACGCGGGGTTCTGCTGCGCATTGACTGGCCGCTGATTTTGGTTTTCATCGTGATGTTTATCGATGTACGCCTGATCGTAGGCCTACCGGTTCTACAGCCGGCATTTACGCAGATCCACGGCCTGCCGGATTACGCGCATTATCTGCTCAGCATCGGACTTTCTCAGGTGATCAGCAACGTACCGGCGACGATTTTGATGATCAACTATCTGCCTTCCGGCGCATTGCTGGCCTACGCCGTGAATGCGGGTGGTTTCGGGCTGGCGATCGGGTCGCTGGCAAATCTCATCGCGCTGCGCATGGCGAATGACAAAAAGATCTGGCTCAGATTTCACTATTATTCCTTCCCGTTCCTGCTATTCAGCGGTGTTGCGGGTTGGTTTTTGCTGGCGCTGTTCGCTAAATAACGGCAACTTTCAGCGAGGCCAGGCGGTTTACGGCAGCGGTGATTTCAGCAGGCGTTAATGCTGAAAACCCCAGCAGCCAGCCGTCCTGGTGCTGGCCGGTATTGCCGAAAAATAACGGTGAAAGACGCGGTGTTTCAATGCCAGCCCGCGCGGCAAGTTCGCTGAAATACTGTTCCTGTCCGGCAGGAAGACGGGCAGCGAGTTGTAATCCGCCCGCCGCTATTTGCGGACGGAGCCATTCAATTTTCTGTCTGATTTGTTCAAGCAGATGATCACGGCGGCTGTGGTAAAGCTGGCGGGTGAAACGCAGGTGCGAGGCGAAATGTCCGGCGTGCATAAATTCCGCAGTAACGGCCTGCATCAGCTGCGAAGAATGACCGTCATTCACCGTACGCAGTGTCACCATCGGTCCAACGAGGGCGGGTGGTAATACGACGTAGGCCAGCCTCAAAGACGGGAATAATACTTTTGAGAAAGTGCCGAGATAAATGACCTGCTGATGTTTATCCAGCCCCTGCATAGCAGGCAGTGGTCGCCCGTCGTAATGCAATTCGCTGTCGTAATCGTCTTCTATAATCCAGCTGGCGTGACGTTTTGCATAATTGAGCAGGTGCAGACGGCGTGGCAAACTCAGACTTACGCCCGTCGGATAATGATGCGACGGCGTCAGATAGATCAGGCGCGGTACGGGTAAATCTGGTTCCGGCGCCATTCCCTGACCATCAACAGGAATAGCGCGAATGTCGGCTCCTGCGCTGGCAAAGGCGTTTCGTGCGCCTAAGTATCCGGGTTGTTCCAGCCAGACAGTATCACCTGGATCGACAAGCAACATGGCCAGCAGCTGGAGCGCCTGCTGCGAACTGGTGGTAATCAGGATTTGCTTCGGGCTGCACAAAACGCCCCGCGATTGCTGCAGATAGCTGGCGACCGCCTCGCGCAGAGGCCGATACCCCTGCGGATCCCCATACCCCAGCAACCGTTCGCCCTGCGCCCGTAACTGTCTGGCGGTGATTTGCTTCCAGATCTTCAGCGGAAAAGCACGCAGATCGGGGGAACCAGCGGCGAAGGGAACCGGTGACAGCGGATCACGGCATCCGCCGGTAGCTACCATGTTGTGCCCCCGTGCTGACAGCCTTGAAAGCCCCGAAGTGGCGGTTTTGTTTTTGCGCGACACGCGAGTTTCCGGCAGCGATGCGCTGACGAAAGTGCCCCTGCCGGTCTGACGTTGTAAATATCCCTCGGCTTCAACTTGTGCATAAGCGGCTTCCACGGTGACGCGTGACAGTTTGAGGTCGGCCGCCAGCATCCGGGAAGAGGGCAGTCTTTCTCCGCTCGCGAGAGCACCGGTAATCATTGCCTGCCGTAACGCTGCACACAGCCTGTCGCGTAAACCCACGGAGGTTCCTGACGCTTTAGCTGCCGTGTTTTCGAAAAGCGTAATCAGTGCGGATGGCTGAGGGGACGCGGGCATAATCGGTCTTATTGTTGATCATAAATTGGCATTAATCATAAGACCAAAAACAGCGATGATGGAACTGTTTTTAGTCCTATCACTTTATAAGGAAGCGTTTATGCAACAAGAGTCTTATGTTTTGGATTTTGCACCCCCGTCGCCGGAAATCAGCGCGGCGTATCTGTTGTCGAAACTGAGCTTTTATACCGATGCCGCTGATGTCGCTGCGGATTTGCAAAATGAAGTCAGCGGGATTGTGGTTATTGATACCCGTTCTGCTGAACATTATGCGCGCGGTCATGTACCGGGTGCGGTCAGCTTTCCGCATAAACTGATGACGGCAGAAAGCACCCGCGAACTCAGTAAAGAGCAGGTGTATGTGACGTATTGCGACGGGATCGGATGCAACGGTTCAACACAGGGCGCGTACAAACTGGCGACGCTGGGATTCAGGGTGAAGGAAATGATTGGCGGGCTGGATTTTTGGATCCGCGATCAGCACCCGCTGGCGACAGGTGAAGAACGCGGAAACTATTCAAAGGCACAGGCCCCTGATGATTGCGGCTGCGTTTAAAACACGATCCACAGCAGGATCACGACGACCACGAACGCAATAAACAGCAGCGGTTTGCCGCCAATCGCCTGCATGGAAGGCGGCAACATAGCGATCAGCGGATTCATGATCGGCTGCGGATCGGTGCGCGAAACGGTCGTGAATACCTCGTCGGTCTCGTCCGCACGCGGTGAGCGGTCAACACGCTGGCTGAACAGCACACCGATCAGGTCGCTGATCTGCGCCTGATTGAGCGGTGTAGACAACGTCGCACTGAAGCGGTTATCGGCATATTCGGTCAGCTGATGGATTTCATGCGTACTGGCCGGTTGCTTGAGCACGCTGAGCAGCGTGGTCAGCGTCGGAGCCGTGGTCTGCTGGCTGAGTGAAGCTTTCACCTGCAAGAACTGGCTCAGCACCTGGAAATGTTTTGCCGGGATAGGTTCACCGACTTTAACGCCCACCAGTGTAAACAGCGTCTGCCAGACTTTGACCGGTGCTTCGCCGGTCGCTGCACTTAGACGGGTTACCAGCTGCTGCAGGCTGTTGTGCTCGGCAGGCAGTAAAGGACGGTCTGTGACCGGCGTCTGCTGCGGTTGCGGGATATTCATCTGACGGGTCTGGATCAGGTCCAGCACCTGTTGCAGCTGTGGATGCGTCAGCTGGCTCAGCACGGTGTGCCCGAAATTCTGGCGGATAAAATCACTGACTGCCTGACGGTTATTGCCCTGCGGCAATAGTTCGGTCAGTTGCACCATCAGCTGGCGCGAGGCGTGGCTGTCCTGTGCCTGAGTCAGCTTTCCCTGTAACAGGCTTTCAGCCTGCGGGAACTGCTGTGAGGTGATTTCTGCGCCATGCGGCAGCGAAAGCTCGTGGCGCAGGCTGGCCCAGATTTCAGCGGATTTGACCGGCATCAGTGCCATGAGCTTGACGATCAGTTTTTCCAGCGTCGTGCGCTGTACCGGCGTTAATGGCAGCTCAGCGCCTGTTTTTGCAGGAACGGTTTGACCCTGTGGTTGTGTTCTGTTGTCGCCAACCGGCATACCCGGGCCGCTCAAAGGTTGCATATCACCGTCCTTCGCTGGAAATTAAAAACGTCACTTAAACTTAAAGTCAATAAACTCAGGTTAAAAGTAACAAGTACGGCGCAGAGCGCGGAAGCGCCTCATCATACCTGCAAAGTGTTTTCACCGACACCGTGAAAAGCTGACTGGCGGAGATTCCTGAAGATATTTTTGCTTAAAACGGTGGGCGAAAACGTATTGCGGGGCGCGAAAGCAAAAAGCAGCAAGAAACGCCATCCTTTTTCCGGATGGCGCAATAGTTTAACCGAGGTCTTTTTGTGTCGCAGGCGGCTTGCGGGAGTACAGCGGTTTACGTAAACGCTGCGCGAGGATTACACCGGCAAGCGTGATACCGCCGCCGATCAGATGATAGCTGTGCAGCTGTTCGTGCAGGAACAGCACGGCGATCACCGCTGTGAAAATTGGCGACAGGTTCATGAAAATAGACGCTTTATTGGCACCAAGGCGGATAACGCCCTGGATCCAAAGGAAGGGCGCAATAATCGACGCCGGGATCCCCGCGAACAGCACCAGCGGAATATTATGTGCGTTCAGGCTGACATCACTGGCGAGCAGGAAGTTGGGCAACAGCAGCAACACGCCGAAAATGATCTGCACGTACAACGATTGCCAGTTCGGCAGCGGTATCGCCCAGCGCTTGGTTAATACGCCGTACAACGCATAAGACGCAGACGCGGCGAACATCATCAGTTCTCCCTTGCCGATGCCGTGCTGCAACAGCTGCGACGGATCACCCGCGCTCACCAGCCACAATAAGCCGCCGAGTGAAATGATACTGCCCAGTGCCACGCCGACGGTAGGGACGATGCGCAGCACCACCAGACCAATCAGCACGGTCAGTAAAGGGATCAGCGAATTGAGGATCCCCATAAACAGCGCGCTGACGCTGTGGGCAGCGTAATACGCCAGGCTCTGGTACAGCACCATACCCAGCAGACCGAGGATCAGCAGTTTCCACCAATATTGTTTTACCGCCTGCAGATTACGCAGCAGGCCGGGCAGCACAAAAGGGGTCAGTGTGACTAAAGCCAGCATCCAGCGGTAGAACGAAATGGCCGCCGGATCGATCGCGGAAGCCGAGGCTTTACTCACCACCGCATTCAGCGACCAGATGAGTACAGCAAAAAGAGGAAACAGCGCATTCATTGATTATTATCCCTGAGTAAATCGTCACGCTAGTGTACGGTTGTCTTATTTCTTAGATATAACGATAATCAGCCAACACATCGCGCAATTCAGACAACCCTCGCGCGTGTCACAGACAAAAGGTTTTTATGCTTTCTCCCCGTACAGCGCCTCCCCGTTATTATCCGCCACTGCCCGAGAAAATGCCGGTCACGCTGCTTTTTCGCGGCGAGATTGTGGAAGGGAATTCCGAATATGTGCGTCATTCACATCCGTGGAGTCAGATTATCTGCGTGAAATCCGGCGTTCTCGCCATGCTGGTCAACGGCCAGCGCTATCTGGCTCCGCGTGAATTCGCCATCTGGGTACCTGCCGGGGTTGAGCATTCAAGCTATAACCGCAAGACCACGCGTTTTTGTGCCATCGATATTGCGCCGGAACTCGATACGGATTTGCCCGCTGAGCCTTGTCTGCTGACACCGACGGCCATTTTTAATGCCATTGCCGATGATTGTTTCTCGCGAAATATGACCGAGCCGCAAACTGAAGCGGACCTGCGCATGTGCCGCGTTTTGCTGGATCAAATCAGTCTGGCACCGCGACAGAATACCTATTTACCGACGTCCGAAAATAAGCTGCTGGCACCGGTTCTGAATGCGCTGGAGAAAAACCCGGCGGATAATACGTCGCTGGCGCAGTGGGCAAAGCAGGTCTATACCACCGAACGCACTCTCTCGCGGCGCTGTCAGCAGGAACTGGGGATGAGCTTTGCACAGTGGCGTCAGCGGTTGCGTTTTCTGCATTCGATCTCTTTGCTCGAGCAGGGTAAAACGGTGCACGACGTCTCGCTCGATCTGGGTTACAGCTCGTCTTCGGCGTTTATCGCCATGTTCCAGCAGATTTCCGGCACGACGCCGCAGCGTTTTCGTAACGACAGGTAAAGCTGTGCCCTGAAAGTTGGGATCTGCCCCCGTATCGTGGCAAAATCAATGCCCTCTTTATTTTCTATTCTTTCTTTAGGCCATGTTGCCGGAGACAAACGTGAAAATCCTGGTTGATGAAAATATGCCGTATGCCGTCGAGCTTTTTAGCCGACTGGGGAACGTGCAGGCTGTTCCTGGCCGTCCAATCCCGCAAGACGCCCTGAATGATGCCGATGCGCTGATGGTGCGTTCTGTGACGAAAGTGAACGAGAGTTTGCTGGCGGGAAAACCGGTGAAATTTGTGGGGACCGCCACCGCGGGCACCGATCACGTTGATGATGCATGGCTGGCCAGCGCCGGGATTGGTTTCTCTGCGGCACCGGGCTGCAATGCCATTGCCGTTGTGGAATATGTTTTCTCATCCTTGCTGATCCTTGCCCAGCGCGACGGTTTCCAGCTGCGCGACAAAACGGTCGGAATTATCGGCGTCGGTAACGTGGGATCACGCCTGAATGCCCGCCTCGAAGCGCTGGGTGTGCGCACGTTATTGTGCGATCCGCCGCGTGCTGACCGTGGCGATGCCGGTGAGTTCTGGCCGCTGGAAAAACTGGTGGCAGAAGCGGATATCCTGACTTTCCATACGCCGCTGAATTTGTCCGGCCCTTATGCGACGCATCATCTGGTGGATGCGGATTTGCTGGCGCGTCTGCCCGCTGATCGCATTCTGATCAACGCCTGTCGCGGTGAAGTGGTGGATAACGCGGCACTGCTCGATGCGCTGAGCGGCAATAAAAAACTGACCGCCGTGCTGGATGTCTGGGAACCGGAACCAGATTTATCGCTGGCGCTGCTGGATAAAGTCGCCATCGGTACCGCTCATATTGCCGGATACAGCCTGGAAGGCAAAGCGCGCGGCACCACGCAGGTGTTTGAAGCATTCAGCCAGTTTATCGGTCAGCCACAAACCGTGCCGCTGGAATCCTTACTTCCGGCGCCGGAATTTGCCGAAGTGACGCTGAGTGGCGCGCTGAGCGAAGCCAAACTGCTGCGTCTTATTCACTTAGTGTATGATGTGCGCCGCGATGACCGGCCTTTGCGCCGTGTCGCCGGGAAACCGGGTGAATTCGACAAGCTGCGTAAGTTTTATGAAGAACGTCGTGAGTGGTCATCTTTACGGGTGATTTGCGACGATGCAGCCACCGCTGATGTGCTGAAAAAACTGGGTTTCAACAGCCAGTTAGGTTGAGTTGAGCGACGACTTAACACAGCCTTACGCTTTTTCGCCTGCAGTGATGCGATAAATATTTTGAATAGCCGGGCGGTGAATATTCATCGCCCCTTTGTATTTTGTACTTTTATTTCTGGAGAATACCAACATGTCTGATGGCTGGAATATTGCGCTGCTTGGCGCAACGGGCGCAGTCGGTGATGCGTTACTGGAATTATTGGCTGATCGTCAATTCCCGGTTGGTGAGCTCTTCCCGCTGGCAAGTGAGCGCAGCGCCGGTCAGACCGTGCGTTTTAACGGCAAAAGCCTGCGCGTGCAGCAGGCGTCTGAATTCGACTGGTCGCAGGTTCAGCTGGCATTTTTTGTTGCCGGTTCTGAAGCCTCTGCGCTTTACGCCGAAGAAGCGGCAAATCAGGGCTGTCTGGTGATCGACAGCAGCGGTCTGTTCTCCCTTGAACACGACATTCCTCTGGTGGTGCCGGGTGTGAATCCGGATGCGCTGTCGCATTATCGCAACCGCAACATCGTGGCCGTGGCTGACAGCCTGACCAGCCAGTTGCTGACTGCCATTAAACCGCTGACCGAACAGGCCGGTTTGTCCCGTCTGCACGTTACTTCTCTGCTTTCCGTTTCAGCGCTGGGTAAAGCCGCGGTTGACGATCTGGCCGGTCAGAGCGCGCGTCTGCTGAACGGTATTCCGGCAGAAGAAGGTATTTTCAGCAAGCAGCTGGCTTTCAACCTTTTACCGCTGGTGAGCGATGAAGAGGGCAGCGTGCGTCAGGAACGTCGTCTGGTTGATCAGGTGCGTAAAGTGTTGCAGGACGAGGGGCTGCCGATTTCCGTCAGCTGTGTGCAGTCGCCGGTATTCTACGGTCACGCGCAGGTGGTGCATCTCGAAGGTCTGCGTCCGCTGTCGGCGGAAGAAGCACGTGCTGAACTTGAGCGTATTGATGACATTAATCTCAGCGATGAAGATGATTTCCCGACTCAGGTCAGCGACGCCTCCGGCAACGCCAATCTGAGCATTGGTTGTATTCGTAATGATTACGGCATTCCTGAGTTGCTGCAATTCTGGTCTGTGGCTGACAACGTTCGTTTCGGCGGCGCGCTGATGGCGGTGGAAACCGCAGAGAAGCTGATTAACGAGTACTGGTACTGATTATGTCCGATGAAGTTATCGCTGACGTCGGTGCGGCTCCGGTCGCCGGACGTGTGGCGTTAGGCGTTGAATATAATGGCAGTGCGTATTTTGGCTGGCAGCGTCAGCAGGGCTCGGCCAGTGTGCAGGAATGTCTGGAGAAAGCGCTGAGTCGCGTGGCCAATACGCCGATTGTGGTGTTCTGCGCCGGGCGGACTGACGCCGGTGTCAGTGCCACCGGACAGGTGGTGCATTTTGATACGCCGGTTCTGCGTAAAGATGCCGCCTGGACGATGGGTGTAAATACCCATCTGCCAAAGGACATTGCGGTTCGCTGGTGCGCAAACGTGAGCGAGGATTTCCACGCCCGTTTCAGTGCTACCGCCCGCCGGTATCGTTACGTTATTTACAATAACCGCTACCGTTCAGCGATTTTGCACACTGGGGTGACCCATGTGCATATGCCGCTGGACGTGGAAAAAATGCAGCTGGCCGGGCAGGCGTTACTGGGCGAAAACGATTTCACGTCTTTCCGTGCATCTCAATGCCAGTCGCGTACGCCGTGGCGTTACGTCATGCATGTCAACGTCAGCCGTCACGGGAATTATGTTGTGGTGGACATCAAAGCGAATGCCTTTGTGCATCATATGGTGCGCAATATTGTCGGCAGTCTGGTTGAGATTGGTGCGGGCAATCAGCCGGTGGGCTGGATGTCTGAATTGCTGGCGGCGAAAGATCGTAATCTCGCGGCGGCGACGGGCAAGCCTGAAGGTTTGTATCTGGTGTCTGTTGATTATCCTGAGAAATTTGCATTACCTCAGGTGAATATGGGGCCACTGTTCCTGGAAGATTAAGGGACACTTTTAACGTTTATCGCATTAACGTTTATCAATACAGCGTTTTTGACCAGGAAGAGGTGGAGGATCTAATGGGCTTTATTCACTTTGTCATTGATTTCATTTTGCATATTGATGTGCATTTAGCGGAACTGGTTGCGCAGTATGGCATCTGGGTATACGGCATTTTATTCCTGATTTTATTCTGCGAAACGGGTCTGGTGGTCACGCCGTTCCTGCCGGGGGATTCGCTGCTGTTTGTGGCGGGTGCGCTGGCGGCATTACCCAGCAATGATCTCAATGTTCACGTGATGGTCGCACTGATGGCGATTGCGGCGATCGTGGGTGATGCGGTGAATTACACTATCGGTCGGGTATTTGGTGAACGTCTGTTCAGTAATCCGGACTCAAAGATTTTCCGTCGCAGTTATTTGGACAAGACGCACAAGTTTTACGAGAAACATGGCGGCAAAACGATTATTCTTGCGCGCTTCGTGCCGATCGTCCGCACGTTTGCGCCGTTCGTGGCCGGTATGGGACATATGTCCTACCGTCATTTTGCTGCGTATAACGTGATTGGTGCGCTGGTTTGGGTGCTGTTATTTACCTATGCTGGCTACCTTTTCGGCGATCTGCCGATTGTTCAGGAAAATCTGAAATTACTGATCGTCGCTATCATCGTAGTGTCAATCCTGCCAGGTGTGGTTGAAATCTGGCGGCACAAACGCGCAGCGGCGAAAGAAAAGCGTCAGCAGGATTAATTCCGACGTTTTTTTGTGCGAGCGCTTTAAAATTTAAGGCATTAAACCTGAGGGTAAGACCAGTTTTTTATCCACAGTGTCTGGCCGTTATGGTTTAATGAGCGACAATTTATGGTCTGTTCCTGCGAACAACCCTTCTGTGGCGCGGTGTGTGAGATTTTTTATCACCCCGCACACAGGCGATTTTGGGTAGGTTTCAGGGGACTTGTTACAGCATGAACAGCGGACTGGCTTCGGCCGGGTTCAAACAGAAAGGTTATCGATGAGCTGGATTGAACGAATTCTTAGTAAGAGCACTGACTCGCAAACCCGTAAGGCAAGCATTCCTGAGGGCGTCTGGACTAAATGCGACAGCTGCGGGCAGGTTCTTTACCGCGCCGAGCTTGAGCGCAACCTCATGGTGTGCCCTAAGTGCGACCACCATATGCGCCTTACCGCGCGTATGCGTCTGTCCACTTTCATGGACGAGGGCAGTGAGGTTGAATTAGGCAGCGAGCTTGAGCCTAAAGATGTTCTGAAGTTTAAAGATTCCAAAAAATATAAAGATCGTCTGGTGGCTGCTCAGAAAGAAACCAACGAGAAAGATGCACTGATCGTCATGAAAGGCACCCTGTACGGTATGCCAATTGTGGTGGCATCTTTTGAATTTGCTTTCATGGGCGGTTCAATGGCTTCTGTTGTGGGTGCGCGTTTTGTACGTGCCGTCGAACAGGCGCTGGAAGATAACTGTCCTCTGGTGTGTTTCTCTGCCAGTGGCGGCGCACGTATGCAGGAAGCGCTGATGTCGCTGATGCAGATGGCGAAAACCAGTGCCGCATTGGCGAAATTACAGGAACGCGGGCTGCCGTACATTTCTGTACTGACTGACCCGACCATGGGCGGTGTTTCTGCCAGTCTGGCGATGTTGGGTGACATCAACGTCGCTGAGCCGAAAGCATTGATCGGTTTCGCCGGTCCACGTGTTATCGAGCAAACCGTACGTGAAAAACTGCCGCCGGGCTTCCAGCGCAGTGAGTTCCTGATCGAGAAAGGTGCGATTGATATGATCGTACGTCGTCCGGATATGCGCGCCAAACTGGGTAGCGTTCTGGCGAAGCTGACCGGGCAACCGGAGCCGAACGTGGTTGACGTCCATGTTCCTGTCAACGGTTCTGCCGCTGACAACCAGGACGCCTGATCGAACAGGGTAAAAGCCGGTCAGTAAGTCGGGCGGCCATCTGATGTTGTGCCGCCCGCTGTTTCTCTGCAAAACAGGCAGCCCGTGCTTTTACTCTGTCGGTGAATTCTGACAAAGAGGGCATTGCCTGCTTTCACAGTCTGGTGATGTAGTGTCGAAGTGAACCTGATAAGGTTGAACGGGACTCATGCAAAATCAACTTATTCCCCAAGCCACGTCGCCTTTGGCCACGTGGCTTTATTATCTCGAACATCTCCATTCTCAGGCCATAGAGCTTGGCCTTGACCGGGTCAGAGCGGTTGCCGAAAAACTCGATTTACTGACTCCTGCGCCGCGTGTTTTCACCGTAGCCGGAACCAACGGTAAAGGCACGACCTGCGCGACACTTGAATCAGTCCTGATGGCTGCCGGATACCGTGTGGGTGTTTACAGTTCCCCGCATCTGGTGCGTTATACCGAGCGTGTGCGTATTCAGGGCGAGGAGTTGCCGGAATCTGCGCACTGCGAATCTTTTGCAGTACTCGAAGCCGGGCGGGGCGATATTTCTCTGACCTATTTCGAATACGGCACATTGTCGGCATTGCAGCTGTTTAAACAGGCTAAGCTGGATGTGGTTATCCTGGAAGTCGGTCTGGGCGGGCGTCTGGATGCAACCAATATTGTTGATGCCAGCGTGTCTGTCGTCACCAGTATTGCCCTCGATCACACTGACTGGCTGGGTTCTGACCGTGAAAGCATTGGTCGCGAAAAGGCCGGAATTTTCCGTGCGGGTAAACCTGCGGTAGTCGGTGAGCCGGATATGCCTCAGTCCATTGCTGACGTCGCACAGGAAAAACAGTCTGATTTATATCGCCGCGATGTGAACTGGCATTTTTCTGCTGATGCAGGATACTGGCGCTGGGCGGCGCTCGATGCCGGTAAAGAAGTGAATATTCTGGACGCATTGCCGTTGCCAAATGTACCGCTGGCGAATGCGGCCACCGCGCTGGCCGCACTGCATTATTCCGGTCTAAATGTTCCTGAAGCGGCGCTCCGCAGCGGCTTACAGCGCGCCGCATTGCCGGGGCGTTTCCAGACGGTGAGTGAGTCGCCGCGACTCATACTGGATGTCGCCCACAACCCGCATGCCGCAGCTTATCTGGCCGGACGCCTGGCTGAACAGCCACGTAATGGCGGCAAAGTGCGCACCGTCGTCGGAATGTTGAAAGACAAAGATATTGCCGGTACGCTGGCTTGTCTGTCGCCTCAGGTCGATGAATGGTATTGCGCACCGCTGGAAGGCCCGCGTGGTGCCAGCGTTGCCGAACTGACGGTACATTTACCGCAGGCACGCCCATTTGATGATGTGGAGTCTGCCTGGAGACAGGCTATGCAGGAGGCGGCTCCTCAGGATATTGTGATTGTCTGCGGCTCGTTTCATACCGTAGCTCACGTAATGGATGCTATAGACACGGGGAAAACCAGTGGCAAGTAAGTTTCAAAATCGTCTGGTCGGGACCATTATTCTGGTGGCGCTGGGCGTCATCATTCTGCCCGGTTTACTCGACGGCAAGAAAAAGCATTACGAAGACGAATTTGCGTCGATTCCCCTGGTGCCAAAACCGGGTGATGTTGAGGAACAGGATTCGGTGCCTCCGGTCACACAATCGCTGCCTGCTCAGCCACCGGAAGGGGCAGATCAGTCCATGACGGGCGGGCAGAATACTGACAGTTCCGCCAACAACACTAACGCCGCCAATCATGGCAATGTGGCACCGGGCAATACCACGGTGGAATCCCAGCCGCCGGTCACCACGATGCCTGAGCAGAAAAAACCGGTGCAGACGGCTCCGGTCAAACCCGTTCAGCAGAAGCCGAAAACGATTGAGCCTAAGCCGATGGTGGAAGCAAAACCGACGGTGAAACCTAAACCTGTTGAACAGCCGAAGCCGGTTGAACAGCCTAAAGCGGTTGCCGAGCAGCCAAAACCTGTTGAGCAACCTAAACCTGCGGCGGAAGAGAAAGCACCGGCAGGGCAGTCATATGTTGTGCAGTTGGGTGCGCTGAAGAACGCCGCGAAAGCCAATGAGATTGTGGCCAATCTGCGGTTGTCCGGTTTCCGCGCCTATACCGTGCCAGCAACGCCGGTTCAGGGGCAGATCACGCGTCTGTACGTCGGGCCGGATGCATCGAAGCAGAAACTTGAAGCGTCATTGCCTCAGTTACAACAGCTGAGCGGATTGGGTGGGCAGGTTCGGGCATATTCTGCACACTGACTTTGCTCCTCCCCCTGCGAAGGGGGAGGCTGGGAGGGGGTTTAGCAGGCAACGCCAGATTGTTCTGGTCTAATAATCG
>NZ_JYDG01000069.1:0-15288 GCF_003263545.1 Rahnella sp. AN3-3W3 | reverse complement strand
GTGAGCGAACGCAGCCAACGCATCTGCAGCCTGAAGTATGACGGGTATTATTTATTGCCTGCTTTACGCTGTAACTGATCCCGCAAATTCGGCGGTGTGCCTTTAATGGTCAGGGTATCGGTCGCCGGATCCCAGAAAATGCGTTCGCCCATCAGCATGGCATCGAAGTTAATGCTCAGCCCGCCGCCGCTGCCGGAGAATTTGGTCAGCTGACGCAAGGTGCTGCGATCCGCCGGGAAGGTTTCTTCCAGCTGATAGCCCTGTTCCTGGGTAAATTCTTTGAATTTCTTATCATTCCATGGCGGCAGCTCTTCGGACAAATCATCCAGAGCGATTTCTTCGCCCGCCTGCAACTGCTCGTTACAGTAGGTATAAACCTGCTGACGGTAATTCTGACGCTCGTTCTTATCGAGCTGCGCTTCGGTACAGAAATCATCAACCGCCTGCAACAGGCCGCGGTTCTGTGCTTTGGTATCCAGACCTTCAGACGCGCCCAGGAAATCCATAAAGAAATCAGAAACTTTTCGCCCTACCCGGCCTTTGAGGAAAGTCAGGTAACGGGTAGATTCCGGATTGGTTTCCCATTCGGTCAGATCAATGCGCGCCACGATATCGGCATGATTGATATCGAGGTAATGAATGCTGCTGACATCCAGTTGCTCGTTGACGCGCATACTGCTGCGGCTGTTAAGCACCGCCACCAGTAAATATTCCACCGCCAGGAAGCGGTAATGACAAAACAGCACCACGCCGCCTTCGGCAAACGGGTATTTCGCCAGTTCATCACGCAAGCGGCCGGTCGCAGCGCGGCTGAATGGCAGGAAATCGTCGTCCCCTTTGCGGCAACTGCGCAACGCCACAGCCAGTTCGCTGTCTTCATTGAACAGACCGTAAGCTTTGCTTTTGGCGCTGTAGACGCGGTGCAGCTCGGCCATCATTTCATCAACGGCCGCATTCGGCGTCAGAAGCGTATCGCGCAGCACAACATCCAGCGTTTGCTCGTCACGTTTGTTCAACTGGTGCAGAGCAATCTGCTCAATATCCAGACTCATGGGGACTTTCTCCTGTGTGAATTGCAGCCGTGTAAGAAGGGTTTGCCTGCGGGGCGTATTCAAACACCGAAGCTCTAAAGCCGCAACCGCTCATACCTTAGAAATGGGGATTTAATGAGATAAAAACCCCAAAATAATTCGTGTTTCAGGAAGGCGGCAAACGAATAAATCCCGATGAGCTCACTCCGGTAAGTGATTCAGGTGACTGCGCACAGCCAACGCATCTGTAACCCGAAGTATGAAGGGGTTATAAAAATGCGGAAAGTAGGTCTGTGATCGGCTAAGATATTGGACTTTGTCAGATCAAGAAGCACAATACTCTATGGCACAATCATCCCGTTACAGTGACGAACACGTTGAACAGATCCTTTCCGAGCTGGCGACTGTTCTCGAAAAGCACCGCGCCCCGACAGACCTTTCTTTGATGGTTCTGGGCAATATGGTGACTAACCTTATTAATACCAGCGTCGCTCCTGCACAACGCAAAGCCTTGTCCCAGTCTTTTGCTAAAGCGTTGCAAGCGTCGATAAGAGAAGATAAAGCCCATTAATTCACAAACTGCCCAATACCTCTCATGGTGACAAATCGTCAGCGCTATCGCGAAAAAGTATCCCAGATGATCAGCTGGGGGCACTGGTTCGCCCTGTTTAATATCCTGCTCATTCTCGGGCTCGGCAGCCGCTACCTGTTTGTTTCAGACTGGCCTTCTTCTTTGCAAGGGCGTATTTACGCGCTGGTTAGCTGGCTTGGGCATTTCAGCTTTATCGGATTCTCTGCTTATTTGCTGATTATCTTCCCGCTGACCTTTGTGGTGATGTCGCAACGGCTGCTGCGGTTCTTGTCTGCCATTCTGGCGACCGCCGGACTGACACTGCTGCTGGTTGATACCGAGGTCTTTACCCGTTTCCATCTGCATATCAATCCGGTGGTGTGGGAACTGGTGGTTAACCCCGGACAAGGCGAAATGGCGCGAGACTGGCAGCTGATGTTTATTGCTGTGCCGGTCATTTTCCTGCTCGAAATGCTGTTTGGCACCTGGGCATGGCAGAAACTGCGCAGCCTGAACCGCCGTAATTTCGCCAAGCCGATTGTGGTGCTATTCATTGCCAGTTTCTTTGCGTCGCACCTGATGTATATCTGGGCGGATGCCAATTTCTATCGTCCGATCACCATGCAGCGCGCGAATCTTCCGCTCTCGTACCCGATGACGGCACGTAAATTCCTTGAGAAACACGGCCTGCTGAATGCCGAGGAATACCAGAAACGGCTGATCGAACAAGGGAATCCCGAAGCGCTGGCAGTGGAATATCCGCTGAACTCCATCAGCTTTGCGAAAACCGGTTCGAAATATAATTTGCTGATGATTGTGGTGGATGGTGTTCATACCGCCACGCTGGATAAAGATATGCCAGCGCTGAGTGATTTCGCCAATCATAACATCCGTTTTGACCAGCATTTCAGCTCCGGCAACCGTAATGATACCGGCCAGTTCGGCCTGTTCTACGGGATTTCCCCAAGCTATATGCAGGGCATTCTGGCGGCTCGCAAACCTTCTGCACTGGTGACGTCGCTGGAGCAACAGGGTTATGAATTTGGTCTGTTTGCCTCGGACGGCTTTAACAGCCCGTTGTACCGTCAGGCCTTGCTGACCGATTTCACCTTGCCACCGCCGGTTAAACAGTCCGATGGGCAAACCGTGAGTCAGTGGCAGCAGTGGCTGAACGTGCGGGGTAATGGCCCGTGGTTCTCTTACGTCAATCTGAACGGCATCAGCGCTGCGTTACGTCAGGACAGTGAAAGTGTGCCGACAGGTAACACTTTCATTCACCGCTATCAGGCCGGTGCCCTGAGCGTTGATGACCAGATCAAGTCCATCCTGCAATCGCTGAAAGACCGCGGTGAGCTGGATAAAACCGTTGTGGTGATCACGGCGTCTCACGGTATTGAATTCAACGAGAACGGCACCTGGGGTTCAGGCAATGCCATGAACCGCCGCCAGCTGCAGGTTCCACTGATCATTCACTGGCCGGGCACACCTGCGCAAAGCATCAATAAACTGACTGACCATGCGGATGTGATGACGACGCTGATGCAGCGTCTGTTGCACGTCACGACGTCCCCGGCGGATTATTCGCAGGGTGAAGATTTGTTTGCTGCCAAGCGTCGCCATAACTGGGTAACCACCAGCGATGACGGAACGCTTATCATCACGACACCAGAGCAGACGCTGGAACTGGAAAGCAACGGCGATTACCGCGCCTTTGATACCGACGGCAAACGGATTAAAGATCAGAAACCGGAGCTGGGTTTACTGCTTCAGGTGCTGACCGATGAAAAACGGTTCCTCGCGAACTGATTTCCCTGACATAAATGTAATATGAAGAAAGGCCTTCACCACGGTGAAGGCCTTTTGTTTTCTGAAAGCAGCCAATCAGGCGCGGATTTTCGCCCACCACATCCGCGCTTTCATTCCCCGGTAAGAGGTCCAGCCCGTTGTCGTGGCGATAACCTGCCCTTTATCAATAATGACAAACGTCGGGGTGACGCCGATATCCCATTGCGCCGACAAATCGCCACGTGAATCATTAACCACCGGCATCTGAATGCCCTTTCCTTGCAGATAACGCGCCAGCGCAGCGTTGTCACCCGAACGCAACGCCACGGTCAGGACGTTCTCTCCTTCTTCTGCCAGACGGGAAACTGAAGGTGTGGTCATTTTGCAGACGCCGCACCACGTTGCCCAGAAGTAGACCAGCAGCGGACGCTGCTGGCTTTGCTCGTCGAGCGTCAGGGACTGATTGCTGAGCGTCTGCAACGGCTGGCTGCCGAAACTGGCGGGAGCCTGCGGCGCACGCAGAAAATCCATTCCCAGCATCACCACCATAATCAGCACAATAAGAATCACACCTTCGCGCGCCCAGCGTTTAAGTCTGGTCATGTTTTGCCTTCGCCAGTTGTTCCTTCACGACTTTCTGCAAATCCTCATAAGAGATAGCACCTGCGATCAGCTGATCGCCAATAATCGTTGCCGGCGTGCCCTGAATCCCCAACACTTCGGCAATTTCCACATTGGTTTTCAGTTCAAGGTAACTGGCTGGCGTCACGCGTATAGGTTCCAGCCCGGCATATTTCACGGCCTCCAGTGCGCTGGCCTCATCGTGCTGCCCTTTTTTAGACATCAGGCGCTGATGCACGAGCAGAAACTTTTCCGGATGTTGTTCCCACACGGTCATCGCCGCACGACCGGCAATAATGGAACTCGCACCGCGGAAAGGCAGCAGTTTAATCACCACTTTTACGTCAGGATTTTCTTCCGCGACCTTTTCCAGCATCGGGTCAAACTGCTTACAATAAGGACAGTTGTAGTCAGTAAAAGACACGATCGTCAGCCGGGGATTTTTTGCGCCAAACCACGGTGAGGCCGGATTATTAAACAGGGTATCTTCCGGCGTCATCGCCAGAACAGCCGGTGAAATAACCATCATCATAATCAGCATTAATGTTTTCATTATCGGGCTCCACGGGCATCTTCCAGCCCCTGTAATACGGCATCACGGGTAAGCAACGGCGATAAAATTTCACCGGCAGGATTATGCGGACCATAAATTTGATTAAACGGCACGGCGACGCTGCCGCGTTTTTGCAGGAATTCATTGATCGGTTTTGACGGCAACGTCCAGTCACCGCGCAGTGCCACGACGTCGTTTTCCATCAGGGCTTTCTGCACGTCTTCACTCATCAGTACGTTGTATTTGTTGGCTTTACAGGTCACACACCAGTCGGCGGTAACATCCACAAAGACCACTTTTTTAGCCGCCAGCGCACTCTGAATCGCCTCTTCGGACAGCGGTTGCCAGGCAATATCATCGCGCAGCGGTTTGCCGCCAGCGCCTGAAAACTGCGTGACAATCACCATCGCGGCGCCTGCCATAAGTACGCCCGCACCAGCGGTCAACGCACAATTGCGCAGGCCATAGCGTCGCAGGGATAAGGCAAACAGCATCACCAGCAATACACCTGCCAGCACGGCGACAAACAACGCAGAGAAATGGTTTTGCATCAGGCTCAGCAACCAGAGACAGGCCGACAGCATCAGCGCGCCGAGGAAAAGCCGCAGCCGTAACATCCAGCGACCGGGACGCGGCAGGCACATCGCCAGCCCCGGCCATAAGGCAATCATCAGCCACGGCAGACTCATGCCGATGCCCAGCATCAGGAACAGTCCCCACAGCACCGGCAGCGGTGCGGCCAGTGCAAACGCCACCGCGGTGCCGAGAAACGGTGCCGAACAGGGCGTCGCCAGCAGCGTGGCAAACGCGCCTTCAGCGAAGTGTCCGCTGAGACCCGAACGCTGATGCGTCGCCAGACGTGTCGTCATCTTTGACGGCAGATTGATTTCAAATAATCCCAGCAGATTGGCGGTAAACACCGCCGTGACCAGCACCATCAGACTAATAAACCACGGATTCTGAAACTGAATGCCCCAGCCCAGCGTCTGATTTGTGTAACGGAGCAGCGTCATCAGCAAGGCCAGCGCCAGAAACGAGGTGATGATCCCGCCTGACGACGCCAGAAATTGCACGCGAATGCTTTTGCGGTTGCGCTGTTCCACCTGCAAAATACTGCCCAGTTTCATGCCCAGAACCGGCAGAACACAAGGCATAAGATTGAGGATGAAGCCCCCGGCCAGCGCCATCAGTGCCACCTGCCAGAGAGCGATACTGCCGGGCACGTCGGCTGGTAGCGCGCTCACGTCCAGGCTAATCTGCTGCGCCAGACCGTTGTCCGCCAATACAATACTCAGCGTTTTTCCGCTGATATCCTGTGCTTTATCGCCCCACTCGTCCGTCACCGGCAGCGTGAAAAGCGCCCGTTGCCCGTCCACTCTCACCACCGGTTTGCCCAGTGAACTGCCTTCCAGCGTATCGGTAAAGACCTGCGGATTTTGCCAGCCTTGCTCGCGGTGAGCGGTAATATGCAGTAACCCCGCGCGATAGCCCGCTGTCACGCTGTCCGCCAGACCTTCCGCAATCGGCACCTTGCCCATCGCGGCGGCGAACTGGCGCGCAAAATCTACGTTGCCTCCGGTCGAACTGAGATCCAGACTAAAAGGATAGTCGGTGAGAATGCACACGTTGCTGCACACCGGCAGCGTCAGCGTTCCGGCGATTGTGGCAGGCGCGCTGCCGCTGAGGGTGACGGGCAGCGTGACGTCATCGTGATAGCCCTGAGTTGTCATGCCCGCCACATCAAACCGTGCGGGCGTCGGCCAGAACCATTTAACCTGTTGCGCAGTGACCGGCTTTTGCCACTCTACCGACGGCGCAATACCGCCCTCGCCCGGCGAACGCCAGTAGGTTTTCCAGCCCTTTTCGAGGCTGACAGAAAGCAGCAGACGGGTTTCCTGCTCAGAAGAATCGGCGGACTGCGCCTGCAGGCGTACTTTTGCATGGGTATTTTGCGGGCTTTGCAGCCAGCCGGTATCAGCAGCATATCCGGTATGCAGCCAGAGCATCAGCAGGCAGCCAGCGGCCGCCCTGAATAAACTTCGCATAGATTTTCTCCAAAAATAAAATGTCACATCCTGATGAATAACAGGGGTGTTTTTATTCCCGGAGTTTTTATTCCCGAAATACACAGAGCCGCAAATGCACCCGCAGGCGCGGCACAGGGACGGCTTCCGGCACAAGCAGGCGGATCGCCGCCATATTGCCGCGCGACAAGAATGCCAGCAGCAGACTCAGCGCCAGAAACGCAAATTCTAATAGAAGAGGAGGAACAGAAAGCAGCGATTTACTGCTGAGCTCACAGGGAGTCGGGATTTTGTCGATTTCGGAAATCGTGGATGACGCCTGAGCCGTCGTCGTTTCCTGATGCAGGATCGAGGACAACGCATTCAGCCCGGCGATACGCTGTGTCATACACGTCAGTATGACCAGACAGGCCAGGCAAAAAAATATCAGTGCTGAACGCCGTTGTTTATCCACATTTCCCTCACAGACTGGCCGCCATTCTAACGGCCGCCCAAACATTCACAAGATGTATGAATCATGAATTACATGAATTTACGCTCAAAAATCTGTACTGCGTTCCCAGGTTCAGGCGAAAAATCACTAGAGCGGCCTGCGCGGATACTGTATATTTAGCCAGTTAATAAAATTATCTATAATGAGGAAAACCATGCGGGTTGAACTGATTTTTGACAAACGGAATGTCTCCGGCATCCCTAACGCCAGTGAAAAAATTGAAGCGGAACTGGTAAAACGCGTACACCGGATGTTCCCGGATGCGGAAGTTAAGGTAAAACCGATGCAGGCCAACGGGCTGAATACGCAAGGGGCCAGCAAGCAGGAACGTTCGCAATTAAACCAAATGCTGGAAGAAATGTTTGAAGAAGCGGACGAATGGCTGTCCGTCGAGTAAAAAAAGGTTTCGCCGTTGCACTTGCTTACAAAGAGCAATTGAAATAAACAATCCATCGCTATGGCTTAATATAAGATGTGCATGTATACGAAATTCATTATCTTTCAGAGCGATGAGCTGTATTTTTATCGGACACCGGCCGGCATCATTTGATGCGGTGAATGGGTTCTCCGGCGCCATCGCTTTTCGCTTCAAACGCGTCAATGACTTTGCGAAACTGCCATGCCACCGAGCTCAAAAAAATCCAGCGCCCAACCGCATTTTTACACCAAGCGCTTTGCGCTGATTTGTCTCGGCATCGTCTTTTGTCTGGCGCTCCTGCTTGGCCGCGTAGGCTATCTGCAACTTCTTAATCAGCCGATGCTGGAAAAAGAGGCCGATTCCCGCTCACTGCGCTCCAGCGTCATTCCTGCCGGACGTGGTACCATTGTTGACCGCAACGGACATCCGCTGGCACTGAGCGTCGCCTCCAAAGACATTATCGCTGACCCGTTCCGCGTGTTTGAATTGCACAGCGATCTGAACAGTCCGAAATGGCAATATCTGGCCTCTGCGCTGAATATGCCGCTTTCCCAGTTACAGCAAACCATCACCAGCGATCCGCAGCGCCGCTTTGTCTATCTTGGTCGCAAAATAGAAGAAGGCATTGCTGCCGATATCAGCCAGCTGCATCTGGGTGGCATCAGCACTCAGCTTGATGACAGCCGTTATTATCCGATGAGTGAAGCCGCAGCTAATCTGGTCGGCGTCGTCGGGACAGATAACGAAGGCCTGACAGGCGTGGAAAAAGGCTTTAACGCCCTGCTTCAGGGTAAACCAGGCATGCGCGAATACCGTCAGGATCGCCACGGTAATGTCATCGGTATTCTCAAAGAAGTCGCGCCACAACAGCCGCCGACCATTAATCTCAGTATCGACAGTTTTATGCAGTACGTATTGTATTCGCGGCTGCGCGATGGCGTGACACTCAACCAGGCAGAGTCCGGCGCAGCCGTTCTGGTGGATGTGAACACCGGTGAAATTTTAGGGATGGCGTCCTACCCTTCCTATAACCCGAACAATTACGCCGGCGTGCAGCCAAAAAACATGCGAAATGTGGCGATCAGCGACAGCTTCGAACCGGGTTCGACGGTAAAACCGCTGGTGGTAATGGCCGGTCTGAACCGCCATATGATCCGCCCAGATTCCGTTCTCGATACTCATCCCTACACCGTTAACGGGCACTTGATCCGCGACGTTGGCCACTGGCCGGCACTGACCATCACCGGTATTTTGCAAAAATCCAGTGACATTGCGGTATCGCACATCGCGCTGGCGATGCCTGCGAACGTGCTGGTTCAGCTTTACCAGTCATTCGGTTTGGGTAAAGCCACTGATTTAGGTATCGGTGGCGAGAGCAGCGGTTATTTCCCTGCGCACCGTGACCGCTGGGCAGATATCGAACGCGCAACTTTCTCATTCGGTTATGGCCTGCGCGTCACGCCACTGCAAATCGCCCGTGAATACGCCACGATTGGCGCGGAAGGCATTTACCGCCCGCTGTCGATTACCAAGGTAACACCGCCAGTGTTAGGCACCCGCGTAATGTCGGCTGACGTGGTCAGAACGGTCATTCATATGATGGAAAGTGACGCCCTGCCGGGAGGTTCCGGCCTCAGTGCGGCGGTGCCGGGATATCGTCTGGCGATTAAAACCGGTACAGCGGAAAAAATGGGGTCCAGTGGTAAATACGATGGCGGTTACATCAACTATACCGCCGGTGTAGCACCCGCCAGCAACCCGCGCGTGGCGCTGGTGGTGATGGTTAACAATCCGCAAGCCGGTAAACACTTCGGTGGTTCGGTTGCAGGGCCAATCTTCGGGCAAATCATGGGCGAAATTCTTAACCATATGAACATTGCTCCGGATGCACTGGTACCGGAAACACCGCCAACCACGGTCATAAATGGCGGTCAGAAAACCGATCTGGTGCGACGCCCGGCAACCGATGGTTAAACGAAACCTATAAAAATCGTTTTAAATTCCTGACAGGCTGGATCTCAGCGGAAGAAGCAGTTAACGTTCGCAAGAATTAATCGTTGGCTAATGATCCACGCTGGAGGAAGAGCGCAAGCTCTGTAAAAAGAATGAAACGGCTTCTTATCGTTTTTCTGATATTTGTTGTGGTGTGTCTGGCTGTAATTGCATTGAATATGCAGGGCAGCGGCCCGTGGTAACCCAATTTTATGCCCTGAACGGGGATGAAGGGAGAAACCACGTTGCCAACCGGTAAGAACTTTTACATCATCATTGTTCTTATCCTCGTCGGGATCGTTCTGGTTGACGACGGTATCGCCCGCCTGATTCACTGGATCCTGTTACGCTAAATGATGGCCCGTCAGAGTGCCAGAGCACTCCTTTTCAGCGGGCCATTTATGTCACTTCTGTTGTCATACACCTCAGAGCAACACCTGCCACGCCATCACGGCGAAGTCGTGTATAATAGCGATATTCAACCTTAAAACAGACTGGTTATGGCTCAAGATATTCATATCGCTATCGTCTGCGCACTCAGCAAATGGATTGAAGGCCATCTTGGTCGTGTCATCCACCTTGAAGAACTGGCTGAGTATTCAGGCTATTCGCTCTGGCACATGCAAAAATTGTTCAAAGAATCGACAGGCATTTCTCTGGGGAAGTACATCAGGGAACGTCGTCTGGCGAGTGCTGTTTATCAGCTGAGCAGCAGTGATACCCCGATTTTCGACATCGCGATGGATTTCGGCTTCGGCTCGCAGTCACACTTTACCTACATGTTCCGCAAGCGTTTCAATATCACGCCGCATGAATTCCGCCAGAATCCTGAAATCGAACTTGATGTTTCTCCCCCGCTGCATCTGATCCACCAGAAATCAGCCTGAGGCTGTCAGATCTCTTGCTTTTTGCCATAAAAAAACGCGGCCATCAGCGACCGCGTTCTTTTTACTGCTTGTTCTTTTGACTCAAATCTAAACGCTATTCTGTGTCTGAGAAAGGCACGCTTAGAACTGATACACCAGACCTACAGCGGTAACGTCATCGGTGTTGATACCGGCGTTATCGGTGAAGGTGCTGCTGTCGATCAGGTTGATTTTGTAGTCAACATAGGCCGACATATTTTTATTGAAGTAGTAAGTCGCACCCAGGTCGACAAATTTCACCAGATCCTGATCCTGGTAGTTGTTGCCCAGACGGTCGGAACCTAAATCTTTACCGCGAGTTTGGTTATAGGCCACGAACGGACGCAGACCGAAATCGAACTGATAGCTTGCGTAAGCTTCAAATGCCTGTGACTGGTTAGCATAACCGTAAGCTTCTGAATCGGTTGAACCGAAGCGGGAAGCGTTATAAGCCTGAGTAAACATGGCAGCAAGGTAAACGTTGTTAGCGTCATATTTCAGACCGCCGGTGTAGCCTTCCGCTTTTTTACCGTCGCCCATGATGCCCGGTGCACTATTTTGCTCATCAGTACGGTCAGAGTTGAAGAATGCACCTGCCACGCTGACGCCCGCGCCAATGTCGTAGCTCAGGGACATACCGTAACCGTCGCCGTTCTGAGTCAGCACATCACGTGTACCTGGCTCACCGCCGCCGCTGTCATTTTTGCCCTGATATTGCAGAGCAAAGTGCAGGCCATCCACCAGCCCGAAGAAGTTCTCGTTACGATACGTTGCAACGCCGTTGGTACGCTGATAAAGGAACTGGTCAGCGCCGTAGGTTGAACCATCGAACTCTGGCTGCAAGTCGGTCCAGGCGGCCACGTCATACATAACGCCGTTGTTACGACCGTAGTCGAAGGAACCCATGTCGCCGAATTTCAGACCGGCGAAACCGTAACGGGTAAAGGCGCGGTCGCCGTCATCAGAGCTTTCAGCCTGGTTAGCCTGAACCTGATATTCCCACTGGCCGTAACCGGTCAGCTGGTCAGTGATCTGAGTTTCGCCTTTGAAACCAAGACGGATATAGCTCTGATCGCCGTCAGAACCCTTGTCGTTAGAGAAGTAGTGCAAACCATCAACTAAACCGTACAGGTCGAGTTTATTACCATCTTTATTATAAACTTCTGCCGCACTTGCAGATCCTGCGACCACTAATGCAGGGATCATGAGTGAAAGAACGCGGAGTTTCATTTTTCTGTCCTCGATAGGTGTCGGACCGTGCCACTGAATGTAAAGTACACGTTTTTACTGATTTAAATCTGCTTAACGCTTGTTGGTATCTGTATAAAAGTTGGCCCGACATGGCAAATCCATTCTCTTGATATAAATACTTTTAATCCAGAAAGAAAATGATACGAAATTAGTTAATATATTTCTGAAGTATTTAAAGGTGTAACATTTTATTAATATCGGGTAAAATTAAACCTATGTTTAGATGTTAAAATAAAGCACGCAAAGCTAAATTAACCAATAATCCTTTAAAATCAGTTAATTATACAAAATGATTACCGCACTAACTGATAAAGCATCTATTCACCGATAATATATAATCATTCTCGCTATCATCATTATTTGTTATTTATTACCCTCATTCCCCGTTTTGTGGAAACAACAGCCGGCCCTTAGTGGTCGGTTTTTTTTTGTTTTGCAAAGAGATGATTACCGCCTGTGACATTCATCAATCATTATATTTTCCTGCTGAAATGTATTTCTCCATAATTACCTCACACTTTCTCCATCTTTGAGATTTTGATTTTCTTAATAGTTGATATCTAATCTCCTCAATTAATAAGGGATTTCAGGGTAATTATTAATCTTTATTATGCAGAGGCTTTGTTGGTCAGTAACGGTTCGGATCCGTTACTATAACCAAAGTCAGACCAATCCCGCTGATCGCGCAGGGGAAGAAAGGTAGACTTCGGGTGCCGCGCAAAACACCGTTTTTACTCACTAGCTCAGGGAACCTCATGCCACATCAGGACCAGCAAGACAACATTTCCAAAGC
This sequence comes from Rahnella sp. AN3-3W3, assembly GCF_003263545.1. Taxonomy (NCBI): domain Bacteria; kingdom Pseudomonadati; phylum Pseudomonadota; class Gammaproteobacteria; order Enterobacterales; family Yersiniaceae; genus Rahnella; species Rahnella sp. AN3-3W3. The sequence goes on along the minus strand of NZ_JYDG01000069.1, from coordinate 2,851 downwards.
CAGAATGCTTCTGGCAACCCGCCGTTTTCTTAAACTCGACGAGTGGCTGTTGTCACAGATGCGTGGCTGGCAGAATCAGGGCGAAGGTCACAGCGATTACGGGCTGCTGATGCATCCGGCAACGTTGTTTACCGGCACAGAATCCCCCCCGCTCAACCCGCTGGAGATCCTCAGTGACTGGGCGCAGCAATGCCCGCAGAGCTATCATGCCCACGCTTTGCTGGGTATGGTCTGGCATGAAAATGCCTGGATTATCCGCCAGCCGCAGGAAGGTGAAGACGTCGCCGATCACCAGTGGCTGGGGGCACAGTTATGCTGTGATTACGCGGTACTGTCATTTTTACGTGCTATTGAACTGCACCCGCGCCCGACGCATGCCCTGCGCCACATGATGAATCTGAGCGGCGGTTTCGGGGAGCCTTACTGGCTGAAAGCGTTATTTGCCGGTGAAATCCCCAAACCTTTGCATGAAAAGTTTTCGATTCAGGGCAGTGAAATCTGGCTGGCGGGTGTCGCACACATTCACGCACTGGGATTCGAGCCCGCAACACACTGGCCGCAGATACTTCCCGCGGCGTTGCAACAAACCCGTAAAAATGATGAAGAAGCGCTGGATTACTGGCTGCGCATGGCGATGTCAGTCCGCCACGCCGACGTTGGCACCATGGAATCCTACCTTTTATTCCATTCTGCTTTCTGGGGCGGCAGTGACGCGCAACAGATGCAAATTATCGACAGTCCGCTGTGCGCAGAATTTAGTGAAGAAGAACGTAATCAGTTCCGCGCCAACGCGCTGTGCGATGCGCTTTCCGGTGATATCGCCGACAGAGAATCTCCTCAGGCGCTGGAACTCCAGTCGCGCTTAGCTGCATTACTGGCTCAACCGCTGGCGCCGGAAACGCGAGTCCGTCTGCTGGATCTGGCCGGGATCTGCATCGCCTACTGGCAGGACGACGATCAGGCTGGGCTGGCTGTCTATAACGATTTATTTGCTGTTTCACCACAGGCGATGCCCGGCCACGCCGCGCGGATGTTTATCTCCCGTGCCGTGCTGGCCAATGGCCATCAGGAAGGTTTACCGGTACTGACCCAGCTGCTGACCCGGGGTCTGAGTCAGGCAAATGATCCGGTACTGGTGGCGTTTGCCGCAACGGCATTGCAATCAGGCCTGTACGGATTACCGGCGCGTCCTGAATTATGTCAGGGGCTGATGGAACATGCGTGGTCGCTTATTCAGCAAGCGGGCGACGAACAACCGGTAAACGATCTGGTGACACTGGCGCACGACATGGCGATCAATGACGATCTGGACGCCGCACATTTTCTGATGACCGAAATGGCTCGCCACGGCAGCGCGATCCACTGCTACGAGTTGTACTTTTTTTACCGCAACGGCTGGCATCAGGATGTTCCTGAGCAGTATCACAACGACAGTAATGCGATGGACTGTGTGCTGAGTGCCGCCCGTTCAGGCATGGTGCCCGCTATGTTCACCTGCGCCAATGCGCTGCGTGAAGGGCTCGGTGGCGAACCCGATTATGAACAAGCCATGCACTGGTATCAGCGGGCGATGGACGCCGGACATTTATCCGCCGCCTATTTCCGTGCGAGTTGCGCGCTGGATAACGGTTCAGACGCCGAAAAGCGTCAGGCTGCCGAAGTCTGGCTGCCGGAAATTCTGCATAACGCGCAACATCCCAATCGCGCCGAAGCCGCTTATACGCTGGGCATGGCGTGGCTGACCGGTACCGGCGTGAAGAAAAACCGTTATACCGCCGATAAATTCATGGAATTCGTTCTCGAACTCAATCCTGAATCCGAAGCCGCGAAGCAGGTGCATGAAGACCTCAGCGGCTCGCTGCGGGCGCGGATGAATTTGTGGCAGGACAAGCGGAAAGCGGAGGTGGAAGATCCGGTAGCCATTTACCACACCGTTCATCATGCTGACCCGGAAACTTCTCTGGAAGATGTGCCGCAATCTGACAACAAGTAAAGCCCATCCCCTCCTGCAAAAGGTTATTGTGGTTTACAGCTTGTAAACCACAACATTAACCTTTATATTGTTCACAGGATGTGAACTCAGGAGTGCTATGCATGTTATAGCCAAAGAAGCATTCGACCGGGCGATGCGGCAGTATCCCAATGATAAAACCGCCTTGCTGGCAACCTATCGCGGGCTCAAAGAAGGCGACTTTCCGACGCCAGATTCCCTGAAATCCGTCTTTTCCAGCCTCGACAATTTCCGCTACCGGCCCAAATGGTGGGTTATGAACGTCGGCGGCAATAATCTTCGCCTCATTGCTTATATCAATTTCGTCAACAAGCGGGTGTATGTAAAACATATCGTCACTCATGCGCTTTACGACCAGTTGAACAAACATTACAGGACTTACACACAATGATTGCTGAAGCTATCGAAGCCAGTAAAGCGCTGGTTAAAGCGGTTCCTCTGCTGGGAGGAAGTACCAGCACAGCCGATTATAAAAGTGCGCTTGAGCTGATTGATTATCTGATTGAGCATGATGACGAAAACCCGCTAATCGAGTTTCTGAGTGCAAAGATTGAAAGCTATGAGCGCCAGCATACCGATTTCGCCCCCTTCAATCAGGCGTTGGAAAATCTCCCGCGCGGCGTGGAAGCACTTCGCCAGCTGATGAAGGATTACGGATTAAAGCAGAGTGATCTAAGAGAGGAAATCGGCGGAAAATCGCTGGTCAGTCAGATCCTGAGCGGTAAGCGTTCGCTGACTGTCGAACATATCCGGGCGCTGGCGGTGCGGTTTAATGTACCGACGAGTTTATTTATTGACTGAGGGTGGAAGCAGCAGAGGACAGCTCCCTCCCCTGCGAAG
>NZ_JYDG01000068.1:0-48372 GCF_003263545.1 Rahnella sp. AN3-3W3 | reverse complement strand
GACCTTGATCTTAAGGCCAGTTTGGGTGGCAACCCAAGGTCTTGACCTGGCTTTTGTAAAAGCTAAACCTTAGCGACCCGATCCAACCACGGATAATCCGCCACCGGTTCCCATCCGTTCAGGTAACGCCTGAGAAGATCCATCGCCACCATTGCCATCGTCTCCTGCCGTAATGCCAGACCGTGACGCGTGGCGGTATAACGAATGGTTAATCCGCTGGTGCCGGATGGCGTATGAAGCGCCAGACTGAGTTGATCCCCTGACAGCGCACCGACGGCAAGAGCCAGTTGTGCGCCGGTGTTTTCTGCCAGACTCTGCGCGCGCGCCAGCAGGCATTCGAGAGATTTCTCTGGTGAGGCTTCGTCGCCCTGTGGCAATAACTCGCCGTTGACCAGCGGAACGCCTGCGCTTTGCAGACGCCAGTTCAGCAGGCCACCGGTGAAACTTTCGCTGACCGCCAGACGTAAATCCTGCGCCAGCAGACGCTCCGCCAGACGATCCGGCAGGCTGCCGAGTCCTTCGAAAATGGTGCTCTCCCCCGCCACTTCGCGCACGCGCTCAAATGCTTTGTGCATGGCGGCTTCCTGCGAGCGCGGGCCGGTGACTTTCAGCTCGATAATCGGTGAAGAAGAACGGTAACCCATCACCACGCCTTCCGGCAGTTCGAGTTTATCCAGCTCCGTCGCAAGATCACTTTCACCGCGACCAAACGTCGTGAGACGCAGACACAGCGGGGCTTCCAGCGCCGGAAATTGTTTATGCAGACGCGGAACGATTTGCTGCTCCACCATCACTTTGAATTCTGAAGGAACGCCCGGAGTGAAGAATATCTGGCAACGGTTGAGCTTCACACTGAAGCCACAGGCGGTACCGACCGGGTTATCCAGCAACTCAGCGTTGGCAGGGATCTGCGCCTGTTTACGATTAGATTCGGCCATCGGGCGGCCACGTTCGTTAAAGAACGCCTGCATGGTTTTAATCCAGCCGGCATCTTCAACCAGCTCAACGCCGCAGGCTTTCGCCGCAGCCAGCGCGCTTAAATCATCCGTCGTTGGCCCTAAGCCGCCGTTCACGATCAGCACATCGGCGATATGGCTGCGTTCTTCGAGAACAGCCACCAGCGCGTCCAGGCTGTCGCCCACGGTTTCACGGCTGGTCATCGGTAAACCCTGTTCGAACAGATAATTCGCCAGCCACGCCGAATTGGTATCCACAATCTGGCCGTGCAGCACTTCATCACCCGTACTCAGCATCTCAACCCTAAGCATCCCGTTCTCCTTCTGTTTTTTTGTCATTCCACTGTAGAAAGGCTGAGAGAGAAAAACAATCTCCATACGGCAGAAAACAAAAAGGCCCGCACGAATGCGAGCCTCAGGATTTTGCTTCAGACAAAATCAGAAATTAATCGCGCCGCCGAGGTATGCGCCGTCTGCCACCACGTTGTCGCGGTTGCCGTCTTTGCCATCCATCGCCATGTAGCGGTAACCCACGCTCACGGTCACCAGTGGAATGGCGGTCAGACGGATGCCTGCGTTCGCTTCTTCATAGTTTGCGATGCCGCTGGAGAGTGAATCCGGGGAATAGTAATAGTCACCGTACAGGGTGAACATTTTTGCAATTGGCAATTGCAGACCACCGCCGACCGCAGCCGCGTAACCTTCGTCACCGTCTTTCGGATTGGTATACAGACCTTTACCGCCAACGGTTGCCATGAAAGGCCCTAAAGGAATGTTGTAACCTAAACCAACGCCAGCCACATCACCGTCGTCATCGTTGTGAGTGTAGTCACCGCTCAGAGCCAGTCCCGGAGAAGTGGTACCAAAGCCCACGCCCAGGTGCGTGTAGTGTTCGCCGACTTCACCGTTAACACTAATGGCGTTCGCAGAAGCCGCGGCAAACATCAGGCTGGCAGCGGCGCCAGCGACAAGGATCTTTTTCATTATTTTTCCCAAATAATAGCTAAACGACATTAAATCTTCCGCTCGAAGTCTAAAGCAATTCACTCTGTTGTAACAACTTTTTGGGACTTTTAAACATTCAGCGGAGCATAGAAAATTGTAAGAAACATCGTTCTCATTGATGAAAAGAAGTTTTCCCGTCGAAATGATAACTCCCACCTATTTGCCCCTGATCAACATATGGTTTATTTGTAATGGGTAGAGTTAATTTGGCTTAGGAGAGCAACCCGCAAACACGGAATGTTAACGATCTAGAACGCTTCTTTTACCTACACACCCCGTTTTCACTGGAAGGAATTTGTTATGACCAAGAAAGGTTTAACTACTGCCGCTGGCGCGCCCGTCGTCGATAATAATAACGTAATAACGGCGGGTCGCCGTGGCCCGTTACTTCTGCAGGATGTCTGGTTTCTTGAGAAATTAGCGCACTTCGACCGCGAAGTGATCCCTGAGCGCCGTATGCACGCGAAAGGTTCCGGCGCTCACGGTACATTTACCGTCACCCACGATATTACCGCTTACACCCGCGCGAAAATCTTCTCCGAAATTGGCAAGCAAACTGACATGTTTATCCGTTTCTCAACGGTGGCCGGTGAACGCGGTGCGGCAGATGCAGAGCGTGATATCCGCGGTTTCTCAATGAAGTTTTACACCGAAGAAGGTAACTGGGATTTAGTCGGCAATAATACGCCGGTGTTTTATCTGCGTGACCCGCTGAAATTCCCTGACCTGAACCACGTCGTTAAACGTGACCCGCGCACTAACTTGCGTAATCCGGCGTATAAATGGGACTTCTTCTCGCATCTTCCGGAAGCCCTGCATCAGCTGACCATCGACGTCAGTGACCGCGGTCTGCCCGCCTCTTACCGTCATATTCACGGTTTCGGCAGCCATACATTCAGCTTTATTAATGCTGAAAATGAACGTTTCTGGGTGAAATTCCACTTCCGCTGCCAGCAGGGTATTGAAAACCTGATGGACGATGAAGCAGAAAAAATGGTGGGCACCGACCGCGAAAGCTCCCAGCGTGACCTGTACGAAGCGATTGAACGTGGCGATTTCCCGCGCTGGAAGCTGTTCGTGCAAATCATGCCGGAAGCGGACGCCTCAAAACTGCCGTACAACCCGTTTGACCTGACTAAAGTCTGGCTGCACAGCGATTATCCGCTGATCGAAGTCGGTGAATTCGAACTGAACCGCAATCCGGAAAACTACTTTGCCGAAGTGGAACAGGTCGCCATGAGCCCGGCGAATGTGGTCCCTGGTATTGGTTTCTCACCAGATCGCATGTTACAGGGACGTCTGTTCTCCTACGGCGACGCGCACCGCTACCGTCTGGGTGTGAACCATCATCAGATCCCAGTGAACGCGCCAAAATGCCCGTTCCATAATTATCATCGTGACGGCGCAATGCGTGTGGACGGTAACAGCGGCAACGGCGTGACGTACGAACCGAACAACGCCGGTCTGTTCCAGGAACAACCTGATTTCAGCGAACCGCCACTGAGCATTGAAGGCGCGGCCGATCACTGGAATCACCGTGAAGATGACGATTACTTCACCCAGCCGCGTCTGCTGTTCAATTTGCTGTCTGAGGCCGAACATCAGCGCATGTTTGCGCGCATTGCCGGTGAGCTGAAACATGCGTCGCCGGACACGCAGGCACGTCAGGTCGCACTGTTCTATAAAGTCGACCCGGCTTATGGCGCAGGTGTTGAGAAAGCCCTGAAAGACTGATTTTAGCGCCGCATACATGACAAGGGCCGCAATGCGCGGCCCTTTCTATTTTTTACAAAAGAATGTTTTCTGCAAAAGCATATTTTACGAAAGCATGGCTATCCACTGGCGGACGCTGGCCCGCGAGATTTTAATCCCGCCCTGTGCCAGAGTTTCAGGCAGCGAATGATAAGCCACCGGTAGCTGAAAGCGCGGGAGTTTATTGCTCAGCCAGAGATTGAGTTCCTCATACAGCAGCCCGGCTTGTGCTTCGAGCACGGCGACCGGCCGCTGTCCAAATTGCTCGTCTTCCACCGGTACCACAAACGCCTGAGAAACCTGCGGATGGCTTACCAGCACTTTCTCGATATCTTCAGGCTGTATCCCTTCCCCGCCGCTGAAAAAGAGATTATCCAGCCGCCCGGCGATCAGCAGTTCACCATCCCGCCATTCTCCCCGGTCACGCGTATGTAACCAGCCGTCAGTACTGACAACCGGCGTCAGCGCGCCATTTTTCCAGTAACCGCAGGCCAGACTGTCGCTGCGGATCAGGACTTCCTGATCGACGATTTTGACGTCTTTACCGCTGAGCGGCAGCCCGACGCCCGCAGATCCATCTGCCCGTTTCGCCGTCACGGTCGACGCCGTTTCGGTCATGCCATATCCGCACCAGCAGCGGATACCGGCGCGTTCTGCTTGCAGGGTTAATTCCGGCGGGATCTGCGCGCCCCCCAGCAGGACGTCTTTGAGTTTTTCAGACAACGGCGTGCCTTTGAGCAGGCGCCACAGTTGAGTCGGCACCAGTGAGGCATGGCTGCATTCTTGCAGCGCCGCTTCAAACGGTTGTCCGTCGGCCAGCACCAGCGTCGCGCCAGCCAGCAACCAGCGCCAGATGATGCCCTGTCCGGAAACGTGGAATTGAGGCAACGAGAGCAGCCAGCTGTCGTGCTGTGTGAAATTAATCAGCCCCAGCACCCCGGCCGCACTGGCGAGATGAGCGGAGGCTGTATGCGCGGCGGCTTTTGGTAAACCCGTGGAGCCGGAGGTCAGCGTCAGGGTTGCCACGCGATCCGGTTGCCATGCGACGGCGCTGACGGACCAGGCATTTTGCAGCGAAAGCGCGGGGATATTTAAACCCAGCGCCGTTTCAGCCAGGTCGAGCATAAAATCAATATTAAGCTGAGAAAGCAGTTCATCGCATAACGTCTGAGGCAGTTGCGGATTAAGCGGCAATAAACGCGCACCGGTCTGTAACAGCGCCAGATAACACAGCAACGCATCCAGATTATTTTTACTGCGCAACACCACGCCGGTGCCTTCCGTCACGCCCTGCGCAATAAATCCGGCGGCCAGCGAATCAACGCGGTGCTGTAAATCGCGCCAGCACCAGCTGACGTCTCCGGCTTTGAGCGCCACCGCAAAAGGAGTTTGCGCAGACCTCTGACGCCACGGCCAGTCCGACATTATTTGCTCTGCCATACTATTTATCTGCTTCTCTATCTGCTCTGCCATACAATCTCCAGCGCAGAAACATCGGTCAGCGGAAGCGCGGAATCCGGCCAGCGGCGGACCAGCTGCGCCTGCATCAGATCCAGCGTATCCAGACCGGGAACCGCATCTGGTGTCAGCCACTGCGCAATACGCGCCAGTTGTGTCAGTCCCAGACTGGATTCAATGGATGAGCTGATCACCGCTTCCAGCCCGGCGGCGTGCGCCTGCGCTATCAGCTGACGACAACGCATCAGACTACCGGTGAGCGTAGGTTTAATGATGATAGCCGCCACACCGGGCTCAGCCTGCACGGTAAAACCGGCTTCGCGCACGCTTTCATCCCAGGCGATTGCGATACCGGTCAGACGGGCAAAGTCGCGGGACTGTTCGCGGGTCGGGCAGGGTTCTTCGATAAACGTGATGCGGGACCGCAGTTCCGGCGCAACATGGCGGGCAAATCCTGCGGCTTTCACCGGCGTCCAGCTGCGGTTAGCATCGAGACGCAGATGCAAATCCGGTAAGGCTTCCAGCAGCATACTGACATTCAGGCCGTCGCCGACAGATTCGTACAGTCCGACTTTTACTTTGGCGACCTTGCGGCCATGCGCATCTGCGGGTAATGCACCGAGACGCGCATAAAGCTCATTCGGATCACCGTGGCACAAAGGCGCACAGCGCGTACTCAGCACCTGCGGCAGTTCATCGCGCAGTTCGGCATCGGCACAGCTCAGCCCGAAAGCCACTGAAGGCAACGCGCTGAATGCTGAGGCAACCGCCGTCAGCGACGCGCCCTGTATCCACTGACTCAGGCCATGCTGAACGGCTTCTTGCGCTTGAGGCAAATCTTCCTGACTAAATCCGGGCAGCGGCGCAATCTCGCCCCAGCCAGTTTTATCGTCCTGCCACAATGAAACCAGCAGCCCGTCGCGCGTTTTGAGACGCTGGTTGCGCAGCACCACGCCCGCTTCCATCGGCAGGCAATACCGGTACACCGTGGCGCGGCGCATTATGGATTCCGCTTAAATTTGCTAAAGTCCGGCTGGCGTTTTTCGTTAAACGCGTTGCGGCCTTCCTGACCTTCGTCAGTCATGTAGAACAGCATGGTGGCGTTACCCGCCAGTTCCTGCAAACCGGCCTGACCGTCGCAATCCGCGTTCAGAGCCGCTTTCAGGCAACGCAGCGCCATCGGGCTGTTTTCCAGCATTTCACGACACCAGCGCACGGTTTCTTTTTCCAGATCCGCCAGCGGAACCACGGTGTTGACCAGTCCCATCTCCAGCGCGGCTTTAGCGTCGTACTGACGGCACAGGAACCAGATTTCACGGGCTTTTTTCTGGCCGACGATGCGCGCCATATAGGATGCGCCCCAGCCGCCGTCGAAGGATCCGACTTTCGGGCCGGTCTGGCCGAAGATGGCATTATCTGCCGCAATCGTCAGGTCGCACATCATATGCAGCACGTGGCCACCGCCGATGGAATAACCCGCCACCATCGCCACAACCGGTTTCGGGCAGGTGCGGATCTGGCGCTGAAAATCCAGCACATTCAGATGATGCACGCCGCTGGCATCCTGATAGCCGCCGTAGTCGCCACGGACTTTCTGGTCACCACCGGCACAGAAGGCTTTCTCGCCTTCACCGGTCAGCACGATCACACCGATACCTTCGTCGTTACGGGCGTCATCGAGGGCGCGGATCATTTCTTTCACCGTCAGCGGGCGGAAGGCATTACGCACCTGAGGGCGGTTGATAGTGATTTTAGCGATGCCATCGGTGGATTTGTGATAACGAATATCTTCAAACTCACCGGTGCAGTCACGCCATTCGACCGGCGCGTAAAGTTCTTTTTCATCAGGATAAATCATGTGCAACGTCCTTTAAGACAGGTGAAGTAATAAATGCCAGCGCCTGACGGACAAATTCCGCCGGATTTTCACGGTGGGCGTTATGCCCGGCATTGGCGATAGTGCGCAGTTCGAAACCGGAATTCTGCGCGAGATGAATAAATTTGGTGTCATGACTGCCGCATAACCAGATCAGGGGCAGCGAAAGCTGATGCAGTTGTCCGCGCAAATCGGGTTGGACAGAAAGCGATGTCGCCGTAAGCATCGCAGCCACGGTGTGCGGATTGTTGTTTTCCCGCAGCAAAATCAGCTGCTGTCGCTGTTCATCGGTCAGGCCGGAAAACACCGGCTGGCGATACCAGCTGGCGAGCGCCTGTTTCCACGGCAGTTGCAAAAAACGCTTCGACCATTGCTGATCGTGATGACGACGCTGCGCGCGTTCGGCCTGACAGGTCAGCCCGGGATGCGCACCTTCGACCAGCACGCCCTGCAATCCGCTGCGATCCCCCTGGCACGCGTGATACAAACTGATGCGTCCGCCGAGCGAGTAGCCAATAAGCCAGTACGACGATATCCCCTGCTGATGCAAAGTATCGGTCAGTAACTGGCTGACATCCGCAAAACCGGCGGCGGTTAATTGCGCTGAACGCCCGTGTCCCGGCAAATCGATAAACAGACAAGGCCAGCCTTCGAGCGACGCCTGTAACGGCTGCCAGTCTTGCGCGCTGCCCAGCAGGCCATGGAGAAATACCAGCCACGGACGGCCTGTGGCTCCGGCATTTAAAGATGTGCAGGCCAGCGTCATGATGCGCTCATCTGGCGGACCAGCGTGCGCAGGCTTTCTGCTCCGTCCGTCTCGCTGACTTTCAGCTCGATCAGCTTCACGCCTCCGTGCTGCCAGCATTCGCTGACAGCCTGATACAGCGCAGGCACTGATGTCGGGCTGGCATAATCAAGACCAAACATCGCCGCCGCGTGACTGAAACTGACGTTCTGCGGCATGCAGTAAAATCGCTGGCGCTCAGCTTCCGGCGTCGGCAGCAGCGAGAAAATCTGTCCGCCGTTGTTGTTAACGATAATGATGACGGTTGGCGCTGAGCACTGACGCATTAGCGCCAGTGCGTTCAAATCATACAGCGCAGAGATATCGCCGAGCAGCACCAGCGTCGGTTTGCAAGTTGCGCGCTGCACGCCCGCAGCGGTGGAAAGCAAACCATCAATACCGCTTGCGCCGCGATTGGCATAAACAGGATAACCGGCGGGCAGTTTTGCAAAGGCATCGACCAGCCGGACAATCAGGCTGTTGCCGAGGAATAACTGGCCGTGCGCGGGCAATAATGCCGGAAGCTGCCATGCGGCGGCGGCCTCTCCAAAAGTACCATCGAGATAAGTTTTCACCGCCTGACTGGCACGTTGCGAACAGGATCCAAGCTCTTCCGCCCAGTCAGGCTGTGGCTGAGCCGGATGCGTCAGCAACCAGTCAGCGACGGTCGCCTGTATCCTGCGGCCACGGTGCTGCGCCGGATCCTGACGGCCCGGCAGCGTATCAATCAGCCAGTATTCCTCGGGTTCACACGCTGCCTGCCATTGCAGTAAACGTTTACCGGTTAAACCGCCGCCAAACTGAATCACCAGCTGAGCGCGTGCCAGCACAGCCTGCGCCTGCGGTGAAGCCAGCCAAAGATCGGCACAGGGAAGCGGGTTACCCGTTGAAGCCTGAACGTCGCTGATCAGCGGCCAGCCAAGCACTTCAGCCCAGCGGGCGACGGACTCGCTTTCCTGTGCTGAAATGCGACCGGCAATAATCACGCCGCGCTTTTGCCGCCAGGAAAACCAGTCTGGCTGTGCGGTCGTATGCTCAACCGGCGAATAATTCAGCCACGGCTGATGCCCCTGCCACCAGTCGCCCAGCGGTTGCAACCAGTCCAGATGTTCACCGTTGTCTTCACCATACAGCGGTTCGGCGAACGGACAATTAATATGCACCGCGCCGTGTGTCTGCTGCGCCAGTGCATTATCCAGCGCGGAGACCAGCCAGCGGGCGCTGATTTCCGGCGTCGGACGCGGCAAATCCAGGGTGTGTACAGGATGGCTGGCAAACATGCCGGTCTGGCGGATAGCCTGATTCGCGCCACAATCGATAAGCTCCGGCGGACGATCGGCAGTGAGCAATACCAGCTTTTCGCCGGTCAGCCCGGCTTCGATCAGCGCCGGATAAAGATTGGCTACTGCTGTGCCGGAGGTGACAATGATCGCCACACGCTGCCCGCTGGCTTTTGCCAGCCCGAGCGCCAGATGGCCGAGGCCACGTTCATCAAAATGGGTATGGCAGATAAGGTGCGGATGCGCTGCGGCGGCAAGGGTCAGCGGCGTGGAGCGGGAACCGGGCGCAATGCAAACGTGTTGCACCTGATGGCGGGTCAGTGTTTCGAGGAGCAGCGTCGCCCAGCGGCGGTTAAAAACGGCAACAGACATGGTCAACTTACTCCGGCAAAGGATTATCCGGCCTGAACGGCAGGCGTGTAGTGCTCTTCCAGCAAAGTACGCAGACCTGCGGCTTTGTTTTCGATTTCCTGCCATTCCTGTGCAGCGTCAGAACCCGCGACAATTCCCGCGCCAGCGTAGAGTTCCAGATGATGTCCTTTCACCGCCGCAGAACGTAGTGCGACGGTAAACTCCGTCTGTTCAGCGCTGATGTACCCGGCGGAACCGGCATACCATTCGCGGTCAAAAGGCTCAAATTCAGCGATAAATTCGCGGGCTGCCTGACGCGGCAATCCGGCGACGGCCGCCGTCGGTTGTAAACGTTGCAGACAACCGGCGTCATCGGATTCCGTCAGTTCGCCATGAATACTGCGGCGCAGATGCTGTACTTTGCGCAGACGTAAAATCTCGGCAGGCATGATGTCGAGCGTTTGCGCCCCGCCCTGCAAACGCTGGCAAATGTCATCCACCACCAGCAGGTTTTCTCGCTGATTTTTGCCGTCGTTCAGCAGCCAGTCGCCCAGTTCCTGTGCTTTAAAATCATCAGGATCGTTGGCGACGGTGCCCGCCAGCGCTTCGGTATATAACTCATCGTGGTTGCGCAGGAACAGGCGTTCAGGGCTGGAACCAAGGAAAGCCTGTTGTGGCGTGAATGCCAGCATAAAGTGATAGCAGTGGTGGTTCACCGCACGACTGGCAGCCAGAAATGCGCAGGCGTTCAGCGGCTGGCTGAGAGTCAGCGTAGTTTTTCGCGCCAGCACGACTTTGTCGAATTGCTGCGCTTCAATGCAGTTCAGTGCGCGGGTAATCAGCTGATTCCACTGCGGCTGCGCCGGTAAATGCTGGTGCTGTAATACGCGGGAGGCGATCGGCGGTAAAGCCTGACTGGCAACCAGAGATCGCAGGAACAAACGCGTGCGGCGAGCTTCCACACGTAAAGAATGCGCACTGAAAAGTGTACAACGCAACCAGTAGCGGCTGCCCTGACGGCAAAGTTCGACGCGCGGGAGAAAGAGTGCATTGGCAGCAAAGGCGGAGCTGTCAGCGCCATTGAAGGCGTTCAGCCCCCAGATGTGCAGATCAGGTACATCCTGATGTTCGCGGATAAAAGCCTGCGCCTGTGCCGTATCGCCAAAAGCGTAAGCATCGCCACAAACGGCGGCTTCTTCATTGCCATCACGCTGTTGCCAGTAGAATTTAGGGTAGCAGGGTTGCGCAGACAACCATTCCAGCAGGCCGGTGTCTGGCTGTTTTTGCAGAGAATAACTGAACTGCCGGATCCCCGCTGTATCAGGCCATTCGCCTGCCAGTGTTGTATCAAGCTGCTCAATGATTGCTGATATTTGTTTCACCGCTACCTCGGGCCATACCGGATGTTTAGTGACGGGCAGAAATACCCTTCTGGATCAAAAAACGGGTTGGATCAATTACGGATGAATTATGCGGCGATACGAAAAATGAAAATATGCGACAGATCAAGCTGAAGTGAGTGCTGTTAGCTAAGAGGGAGTATAGGAGCAGACAAAGGAGTTATCAAATGCGTTAAGAGCAGGAGCAGCAGAACGCTGCCCCTGAAGGAATGACATTAGCGACGCAACAGCAGGCCTACAACCAGGCCGACGGCGGCACCGACGCCCACGCCATGCCACGGATTTTCACGCACATAGCTGTCAGTCTGTTCCGCGACGTGACGGGCTTTCTTGCAGTAAGAACGGGCGGAAGGGTCAATACGGGATTTAATGTCTTTCAGTGCGTTTTCAGCACGTGCTTTAATTTGCACGTATTTCTCATCCGCTTTATCGCCGGAAGATTTCAGCACTTCTTCCAGAGTTTCAGTCAGCATACGCAAATCGTCATCTAACGAATTCTGCTGTGTCTCAAATTGGTCAGCCATGGTTATCTCCTTATGATGTGTTCGGGTCTTCTAAAAACTTATGCTGCCATTAACCCTAGCGCAGTTCCGCCTGAAATGCCCGACAGATCATCAGAAAACTGTCGTAAAAACGGGGTTTTAAGAACCTTCTGACCCTTTGACGTCCGGTAAAATGGCGGCATTTTTAGCGCCATTCAGCTGCTTTTCGCGCTGTTTCGCCAGCCATAATCCGCTGTTTTTCATCGCGTAACCGAATACCAGACCGACCAGCAATGACACCACCACCTGCCGCCAGTCGCCCTGTGCGGCGAAAGTCGCACAGGCACCGATAAAGGTGCCCGGAACAAACGCCAGCCACTGCTGACGCGCCTGAATGCACATCAGGAAGGCGACAATGCCGGTCAGCATATAACCCAGAATGCTCCATTCGGGACGCATGGCGCTGCCCGCGATGATCACTACCGCCCAGAACACGCCGCTGAGACAGGTCAGCGTGCTGATCAGTAATCCGCGCAGCCCGCCCTGCGGACAGGCGAAATACGCCGTGCATCCGAGGAATCCCGCCCAGCTTATCAGGCCAAGGCTGATAGCCACCCAGCCCCAGATACCGGAGAGGATGCCGGTGGTAATGGCAATCATCACTAAAACATTCATGGTGTAATTCCATACGAATTTGAACAAGCGCGCAGTGTACGCATTGGCAGGAATAATGGAATGGGGAAGATCACAAAATGAATGTAATATTTAGCTGAACGTACATATAAATGTGATATGAATCACATTTATCAACTAATACGATTAAAAAAGCCGCTCATATGAGCGGCTTCGTCAGCTTTTCAGACTGCATTTGCAGACTTTATCAGAGCAGCGGTTGCGCCATCTGTACCAGCGAAATCAGCGGTTGCGGGAAGATACCCAGCAACAGCACCAGAATCGCGGAAATCAGTACGACTACCCCACCCGCCGTGAGCGCCCAGTTGTTTGGCGTATCACGAACCAGCGTTTCAGGCGCGCTCAGATACAAGCTCACCGTTACGCGCAAGTAGTAGTAAAGACCAATCGCAGAACCAACAACCACAGCACCGGTCAGCCACCACAGATGCGCGGTCACACCGGTCGCAATCACGTAGAACTTACCGATAAAGCCCAGCGTCATCGGAATACCGGCCAGTGACAGCATCATCACGGTCATTACCGCAGACAGGATTGGCTTATGCCAGAACAGACCACGGTAGGAGAACAGCGATTCTGCGTCCGGGCCTTTGTACGGGCTGGACATCAGGCTGACCACACCGAAAGCACCGAGGCTGCTGAACAGGTAACCGGCCAGATACACACCAACGGTTTCCATTGACAGCTGATGCGTTTGTACGGCAATCAGCGCCACCAGCAGATAACCCAGGTGAGCGATGGAAGAGTAACCGAGCAGACGTTTGATGTTGCTCTGGCTGATCGCCATCAGGTTACCGACCAGAATCGAGCAGAAGGCGATAATCGCCAGCACGATACGAATCGATTCGCTGTCAGCCACCGGCGCGTACAGGAACAAACGCATCACCACAGCGAAGATTGCGATTTTGCTGGCGGTTGCCAGGAAAGTCGAAACCGGTGCAGGTGCGCCCTGATACACGTCTGGCGTCCACAGGTGGAACGGAACCAGCGACAGCTTGAAGCCCAGACCAACAATCATCATGCCCAGACCGGCCATCAGCAGCGGCTGGTGCAGCATCACGCCGTCGCCCAGGTTTTTGCCCAGTGACGCAAAGGACAAATCACCGGACTGTGCGTACAGCAGCGCCATACCAAACAGCAGGAAGGAAGACGCAGCAGCCGACAGCAGCATGTATTTGATCGCCGCTTCCAGCGAGCGTTTCTGGCGGTAGGCGTAACCAATCAGGCCGAACAATGGCAGGGAAATCAGTTCGATCCCGAGGAACATTGACGCCAGATGGTTAGAGCATGCCAGCAGAATGCCGCCCATGGCCGCAATGAGAACTAACAGGTAGAACTCTTCGCGGTTGTCCGGATAACCGGCCAGCCAGGGATAAGCAAACGTACTGGTGGCCAGACTCGCCAGCAGCACCAGCCCGATGTAGAACATCGAGTAGCCGTCAACGCGCAGCAGCGGTGTGACGTCCTGCGGGCCGACCTGCCCGACGTAGTAAAGAGAAAGTAAGGCAACGTTCAGCCCGATGACTGTCAGTGTGGCATTAAGAAAATGGTCGCGTCGCCACGCAATGGACAGCATCACCACCACCACCGTCAATCCGACGATCATCAGCGGTAATAGTGCGATCAGATTTTGAAGTGTAAATGTCATGGCGAGTTACGGCCTTGTCGTTGAAATAGTGGAAACTGAAGACCCGAACCAGTGCTGAATGTTGCTCATCGCGGCACTTGAAGTATCCAGAATTGGCTGCGGGTATAAGCCCAGCGCCACCAGCAATACAACAAGTAACAAGATGATCGACAGTTCGCGTGAGGTCATGCCCGGCAGCGGTTCGTCAGATTTTGCTTTGCCGTAGTAAGCGCGCTGCATCATCACCAGTGAGTAAACCGAAGCGAACACCAGACCAAAGGTTGAGATGACAGTGATCACCGGCACAACCGGGTAGCTGCCGAACAGGATCTGGAATTCACCGACGAAGTTACCTGTACCCGGCATCCCTAAAGTAGCGACGGCGAAGAACAGCGACAACGCTGGCAGGTATTTGATTCGTCCCCACAATCCGCCCATCTGGCGCATATCACGGGTATGCAGACGTTCGTACAGCTGACCACAGATGATGAACATACCGGCTGCGGACAAACCGTGTGCAATCATCTGGATAACTGCGCCCTGGTACGCCAGCTGGCTGCCGGTGTAGATAGCAATCAGCACGAAGCCCATGTGCGAAACGGAGGTGTAAGCAATCAGACGTTTAATATCAGTCTGGCAGAACGCCATCCACGCACCGTAGAAGATACCAATCACACCCAGCCACATGGCAATCGGTGCGAACTGGTGAGACGCTTCCGGGAACAGTGGCAGACAGAAACGCAACATCCCGTAGGCCGCGGTTTTCAGCAAGATACCGGCTAAGTCGACGGAACCGGCGGTTGGTGCCTGACTGTGTGCATCCGGCAACCAGCCGTGCAGTGGCACAACCGGCATTTTCACCGCAAAGGCGATGAAGAAGCCCAGCATCAGCAGATATTCAACACCGTGCGACATTGGCGTTTTCAGCAGGTCAGCGTAGTTGAATGTCCACACACCGGTGGCGTTGTAATGCACAAACACCAGACCAAGGATGGCAATCAACATCACCAGACCGCTGGACTGCGTATAGATGAAGAATTTGGTTGCTGCGCTGATACGCGTTTTACCGTCTGACGCTTTGTGTCCCCACAAGGCAATCAGGAAGTACATCGGCACCAGCATCATTTCCCAGAAGAAGAAGAACAGGAACATGTCGATGGCGAGGAACACGCCGATCACGCCGCCGAGGATCCACAGTAAGTTCAGGTGAAAGAAACCCTGATACTTCTGGATTTCACGCCACGAACAGAGGATCGCCAGAACACCCAACAGACCGGTCAGAACCACCATCAGCAGGGACAAACCGTCCAGCGCCAGATGGAAGCTGATGCCAAAACGAGGGATCCACGGCACCGAAAACTCGGATTGCCACTGTGGAATACCCGCAGGCGTCGTTAATGAATATCCTCCCTGCAACCACAATTGCACGGAAAGAGCCAGCGTCAGCCCCATCGCAATTAACGCGATCCAGCGCGGTACTTTGCTCCCAAAGCGCTCAGTCTGCCAGCACAGCAGCCCGCCGATAAAGGGGATAAATATTAGCCAAGGTAATAGCATGGCGTGTCGTTCCCTTCTTTTATGCCCGAAGGCTATTTCACTTGCCGGTCCGTAACACCAACAGACCGGCATTGATAACTACACCCGTAATGCAGGCTTAAATCACCAGCAGCAGCGCCAGAACGACGACTGCACCGAGCCCCATTGACGCGACGTACCAACGAACCTGACCGTTTTCGCTGAGAGTCAGACCACGGTTACCCAGACGGGCAAACAGCGCAGGCAGATTCATCATTGAGTTCAGTGGATCACGTTGCAGGAGTTTCGCAACCAGCAAATAAGGTTTCACGAAAATCATGTCGTACAGCCAGTCGAAGCCCCAGGCATGGAACCACCAGGTCGTGAAGAAACGGCCCGGTGCGCTTTTCGCAATGCTGTTGACCAGCGAGCGTTTCCCCAGATACAGGGCCGCCGCCAGCAGAATGCCCGCAATTGCAATCACGCCTGATGTGATTTCCAGCGTCAACACACTGCCATGCGCCAGCTCAGTGGTATCCGGCAGTACGCCTTTCAGTGGCGGAACAATCATCGCGCCAATAAAGGTGGACAGAACCAGTAACACCAGCAGCGGCAGGTGGTGAGTGATGCCTTTACCCGCATGCGCTTTGATTTTCTCTTCGCCGTGGAAGACGATGAAGATCATGCGGAAGGTGTACAGCGAGGTCATAAACGCACCGACCAGACCCGCAACCATCAGATTCAGGTGGCCGTTAGCCAGCGCACCCGCGAGGATTTCATCTTTACTGAAGAAGCCCGCAGTGATGATTGGTAAGGCGGACAGCGCCGCGCCCCCGACCAGGAAGCAGATATAGACAAGAGGAATGGATTTACGTAATCCACCCATTTTGAAGATGTTCTGTTCGTGGTGGCAGGCCAAAATGACCGAACCGGAAGAAAGGAACAACAGTGCTTTGAAGAATGCGTGCGTCATCAGGTGGAAGATAGCGGCATCCCACGCCTGAACGCCCAGCGCCAGGAACATGTAACCAATCTGGCTCATGGTCGAGTACGCGAGAACACGTTTGATGTCGGTTTGCACCAGCGCCGCGAAACCGGCCAGAACCAGCGTGACCGCACCGATAATGCCCACCAGATGCAGAATTTCAGGCGCCATCAGGAACAGGCCATGAGTACGTGCAATCAGGTAAACACCGGCGGTGACCATAGTCGCGGCGTGGATCAGCGCGGAAACCGGCGTCGGACCGGCCATGGCGTCTGCCAGCCAGGTCTGAAGCGGAAGCTGTGCGGATTTACCCACTGCGCCGCCCAGTAACATCAGGGTCGCCCAGGTAATTGCCGTGTCGCCTACTGCCAGTTTCTGCGGTGCCAGGACCATCAGTTCACGGAAGTTCAGCGTACCCAGTTCGCGGTACAGGATGAACAGTGCGAAAGCCAGGAACACGTCACCCACACGGGTCACGATAAATGCTTTCATCGCTGCTGCGCCGTTAGCCGGATGGGTATAGTAGAAACCGATCAACAGGTAACTGCACAGACCCACGCCTTCCCAACCGAGGTACATCAGCAACAGGTTGTCTGCCAGTACCAGAATCACCATGCTGGCGATAAACAGGTTGGTGTATGCGAAGAAGCGTGAGTAGCCTTCTTCACCGCGCATGTACCAGGAAGCGAACATGTGGATGAAGAAACCGACGCCGGTCACCACGGACAGCATGGTCATCGACAAACCGTCGAGCGTCAGTGTGACAGGAATATTGAAGTCACCGACCTGCATCCAGTTCCACAGATGCTGATTAAAGACTTCCACGCCCGCCGCTTTCTGGCTGAGGAAATTGATGCCCACATAAAGGGTGGTCACTGCTGCCAGACCAATGGAACCTACGCCAATGGTAGCAGAGGTATTTTCAGACCAGCGACCGCGTGAAAAGGCCAGTAACAGGAAGCCAATCAGCGGGAACAGAATTGTTAAATAGAGTAAGTTCATCCGCGCATCTCACTGACAGTATCAATATTGAGAGTGTGGCGACGGCGATACAGTTGCAGCAGCAACGCCAGACCAATACTGGCCTCCGCCGCAGCCAGGCTGATAGCCAGAATGTACATCACCTGCCCGTCTGCCTGACCCCAGTAGCTTCCCGCCACGATAAACGCCAGCGCTGCCGCGTTAATCATCACTTCAAGACTGATCAGCATAAACAGCAAATTACGACGAACCAGCAGTCCGGTAAGCCCCAAAACAAAGAGGATCGCGGCCAGAATAAGACCATGTTGTAGAGGGATCATGCTCTCTCCTCCGGTTTTCTTTTTGTTGCCATTTCGGTCGTGACCGGTGCGTCACCGAAGACTTCACCTGGTTTGTGTTCACGACCAATATGGAATGCCACGACCAGACCGGCCAGCAGCAACATCGACGCCAGTTCAACAGCCAGAACGTAAGGCCCGAACAGCGCGATGCCCACCGCTTTCGCGTCAATCATGTCGCCTTTGATGCCGTGGTCATGCACGCCGAGGATTGACATGATCATCACCACCAGCAGGATGACTGACAGAACCGAAGGTCCGACCCAGGTGGCAGGTTTAAGCCATGCACGTTCCTGTTCTTCGACATTGCCGAGGTTGAGCATCATCACGACGAAGACGAACAGCACCATAATGGCGCCGGCGTAAACGATGATCTCCAGGGCACCGGCGAAATACGCACCGAGCGAGAAGAAGACCGCAGCAATCGCCAGTAAAGAGACGATCAGATACAGCAGTGCATGAACCGGGTTGGTATGCGTGATAACACGCAACGTCGCCAACACGGCCACCAGGGCTGCAATATAAAATGCAAATTCCATGCTTGCGGCTCCTTAAGGCAACAGACCTTTGACGTTGATCGGTTTGGCTTCATTTTCAGCTTCGCCTTTCGACTTGCCGTCAATCGCCATACCGGCCATCCGGTAGAAATTGTATTCCGGATATTTACCCGGCCCAGAGATCAACAGATCTTCTTTTTCGTACACCAGATCCTGGCGTTTGAATTCGCCCAGCTCGAAGTCCGGCGTCAGCTGAATGGCTGTTGTCGGGCAAGCTTCTTCACACAGACCGCAGAAAATGCAGCGTGAGAAGTTGATGCGGAAGAATTCCGGATACCAGCGACCGTCTTTCATTTCTGCTTTTTGCAGAGAAATACAGCCTACCGGACAGGCTACCGCACACAGGTTACAGGCAACGCAGCGCTCTTCACCGTCCGGATCGCGCGTCAGCACGATACGGCCACGGTAACGCGGAGGTGGATTGACCGGAACTTCAGGGTACATCTGGGTTTCGCGCTTGGCGAAGGCGTGCATGCCTATCATCCACAAGCTGCGAACCTGGGTACCGAACCCGACCACTATGTCTTTCAATGTCATGGTTTCATCACCCCTTATTGCGCGTTGTACAAGATGACCGCAGCGGTCGCCAGCAGATTAAGCAAGGTCAGTGGCAGGCAAACTTTCCAGCCAAATGACATCACCTGGTCGTAGCGGGGACGCGGTAAAGCAGCACGGATCAAAATGAACATCACCATGAAGAACGCCGTTTTCAGCGCAAACCAGATCACCGGATACAGGAACGGCCCCTGCCAGCCACCGAAGAACAAGGTGACGATCAGCGCAGAGACAGTCACGATACCGATGTATTCCCCCACGAAGAACAGACCGAATTTCATACCGGAATATTCAATGTGGTAACCATCGGCCAGTTCCTGCTCGGCTTCCGGCTGGTCAAACGGGTGACGGTGACAAACAGCCACACCGGCAATCGCAAAGGTCACGAAACCAAAGAACTGCGGGATGATGTTCCACATGTGCGACTGAGAAATGACGATGTCTTGCAGATTGAAGGAACCCGCCTGCGCTACAACGCCCATCAGCGATAAGCCAAGGAACACTTCGTAGCTCAGCGTCTGAGCGGATGCACGCATCGCACCCAGCAGCGAGTATTTGTTGTTACTGGACCAGCCAGCGAACAACACGGCATAGACGGTCAGACCGGCCATCATCAGGAAGAACAAAATACCGATGTTCAGGTCTGCGGCGAACCAGGTCGGGCTGACCGGAACAATCGCAAAGGAGATCAGCAGGGACGTAAATGCAATCATCGGCGCCAGCGTAAAGATGGCTTTGTCGGTGAATTTAGGTACCCAGTCTTCCTTGAAGAACATCTTGATCATGTCAGCGACCAGCTGCAGGGAACCGCCCCAGCCGACACGGTTTGGTCCGTAACGGTTCTGGAACAGCCCCAGCAAGCGACGCTCACCGAAGCTCATAAAGGCCCCGCAGGTCACAACAACCAGCAGGATCACGACAGCTTTCAGAATAGCGATCAATGAATCAATGACTACAGGTGTAAACCAGCTCATTGTGCTGCCTCCCGCAGATTTTCAACCGTTGCGCCAACCAGTATCGGAGGAATACCCGGCAAGCCCAGCGGCAGGCCAACCTGGCCCTGACTCAATGTTTCACTCAGACGAACCGGCAATCTGAGGGTCTGACCGGCACAGGTGAATTCCACCTGAGAACCTGCATTCACCCCTAATTGCGCAGCATCTGCCGGGTTAACCATCACATACGCCTGTGGCATACGTTGCTGGATCACCTTAGAGCGCTGTGTCATTTCTTCGCTGCCGAACAGGTGATAATAAGGCGCAACACGCCAGTTATCGCTCTGCGCAGTAAAGGCAGCCGGAATAGTGGTGAAGTAATCGAGTGTCCCCTCACCTGCTTCAATCAAACGCACACCCGGATCACCATGGCGCAGACTGCCGCCGACTTCACTCTGGAATTTGTTCCAGGCTTGTGGTGAGTTCCAGCCCGGCGCCCAGGCGAATGGCACCTGATTGCGGTTGGCTGTCGGGCTGTTGTTCCCTTCCATTGAGAAGGCAAACATGGTGTCTTTATCTTGCGGCTGACGCGGTTCATGAACGCTGATGTTCGCGCGCATGGCGGTACGACCACTGGAACGTGCCGGAGAACGCGCCAGTTTCTGACCACGGATACGGAAGCTGGCGTTTGGCGCAGCTTCTACCATGCCTTTCAGCTGTGGCAGTGCTTCAACGCAGGCTTCAATGACGTGATCCAGCTGCGTCCAGTCAACATGGCGGCTGTTGATGGTGGAATGCAGCGAGTGCATCCAGCGCCAGCTTTCCAGCATAGCAACCGTTGTGTCGTAGTAAGCCGGATCGTAAACCTGGAAGAAGCGCTGTGCGCGGCCTTCCTGATTCACCAGCGTGCCGTCGCTTTCTGCGAAACTTGCCGCAGGCAGGATCAGGCTGGCTTTATCCATAATGCGCGTACGCTGATGGTCAACGACCAGCAGGTTCTGCACATTCGCTAATGCCGCATCAACTTTCGCTTCAGGCGCCTGACGATAAAGGTCATTTTCCATGACGATCGCGCTGTCGGCTTCGCCGCGGGTCAGCAATTCCAGTGCTTCGTCCAGCGAGCCGCCACCAATCATCGAAAGACCGATGCTGTTTGCCGCAGAAGCCACGAACGTAATGCCGACATCGCTGCCAGCCACTTTCAGCGCTTTCGCGATATTCGCGGCGGCTTCGATGATGGCGTCAGAACCGGCGCTCGTACCGGTGATGATCAGCGGCTTGCGCGCACCGGTCAGTGCCTGCACGATCACGTCGATTTTCTTGTTCAGGCCATCAGCCAGATCGCTGACCGCGGGCGCAGAATTATCCAGCGCATGGGCGATAGCAAAGCCGAAACGCGCCTGCTCATCGACCGGTGCACGGTAATTATAAGCCGCGATATCGTCGAGTTTGGTGTTGTCCACGTTAGTGATGAACAGCGGATGTTTGGCGTGCTGACCGATGTTCTGGACTGCCGCGATTTGCCAGTCGGCTACGCGCTGAGCCGCAGCCATCGCGCGGGCTTTGCCTTTAACGGCCTGACGAACAGATAACGCGATACGCGCACCGGTCTGAGTCAGATCTTCGCCCAGCACCAGAACGGCATCGTATTCTTCGATCTCACGCAGCGCCGGTGTGTGAACACCGCTGTTGCGCAGAACGCTCAGCATCAGTTGCAGACGCCCCTGCTCTGCCGCATTGATACCGGTATAGAAGTTTTCGGCGCCAACCAGTTCGCGCAACGCAAAGTTGCTTTCCAGACTCGCGCGCGGAGAACCGATACCGATGGTTTTCTTCGCCTGACGGATAATGTCTGCCGCGCCCTGCATCGCCTGTTCAGCGTTAAGTTCGATCCAGTCGTTACCACGAAGCTGCAATGGTTTCTTCGGACGATCTTTCAGGTTCACGTAGCCATAACCGAAACGACCACGGTCGCACAGGAAGTAATGGTTTACGGTACCGTTATAACGGTTTTCGATACGACGCAGTTCGCCGTAACGCTCACCCGGGCTGGTGTTACAGCCAACAGAACATTGCTGACAGATGCTTGGCGCAAACTGCATGTCCCATTTACGGTTATAGCGTTCGGAGTGCGTTTTATCGGTGAATACGCCGGTCGGACACACTTCTACCAGGTTACCGGAGAACTCGCTTTCCAGCGGGCCATCTTCCGGACGACCGAAATAGACGTTGTCGTGCGCGCCATAAACACCCAGATCCGTGCCGTCCGCGTAATCCTTGTAATAACGGACACAGCGATAACAAGCGATACAGCGGTTCATTTCATGAGAGATGAACGGCCCGAGATCCTGGTTGTTATGGGTACGCTTGGTGAAACGGTAACGGCGCATACTGTGGCCGGTCATGACTGTCATATCCTGCAGGTGACAGTTACCGCCTTCCTCACACACCGGACAGTCGTGCGGATGGTTGGTCATCAGCCATTCCACGACGCTTTCACGGAATTCTTTCGCTTCAGAGTCGTCGATGGAAATGAAGGTGCCATCAGACGCCGGTGTCATACATGACATCACCAGACGACCGCGCGTGTCTTCCGCGTTTTGGTATTGCTTAACCGCACATTGGCGGCAAGCGCCGACGCTTCCCAGCGCCGGATGCCAGCAAAAATAAGGAATATCGAGGCCGAGAGAGAGGCAAGCCTGTAACAGGTTGTCCGCTCCGTCTACGTCGTATTCTTTGCCGTCTACATGAATCGTAGCCATAGTCAGCATGCTTCCACGTGGCCCGTCTAAACGGGCGTTAATCAAAAATTCTTGCCGGGTTGGCGTATATCATTCGACAGCGCGTCCCTTGTTCCGGAAATTCGCGCACAGCGGGCTCACGTCCGCTGCCTGTTGCCTTCACTACCAGCGCTCTTTCAGCAGATTGTTCGGCTGAATGCCCGCAATCGCATGTGCGTTGTTGTAATGCTGTTTGGCGATACCCGCCTCAAACTCTTCCCGGAAATATTTAATCGCACTCTGCAATGGCTCCACGGCACCTGGCGCGTGTGCGCAGAAGGTTTTGCCCGGGCCAAGCTGGCGGCAAAGCTGCAGGAGAGTTTCGATATCCCCCGGCTGGCCTTCACCACGTTCCAGCGCACGAAGAATTTTCACACTCCACGGCAGGCCATCGCGGCACGGTGTACACCAGCCACAAGATTCACGAGCGAAGAACTCTTCCAGGTTACGCACCAGCGGAACCATACCGATTTCATGGTCAACGGCCATCGCCAGTGCGGTCCCCAGACGGCTACCGGCTTTACCAATGCTGGCAAAGTCCATCGGCAGATCCAGATGATCGGCGGTCAGGAAGTCTGTCCCTGCCCCGCCCGGCTGCCAGGCTTTAAATTTCAGGCCATCACGCATGCCACCGGCATAGTCTTCAAGAATTTCACGTGCGGTAGTCCCAAACGGCAATTCCCAGACGCCAGGATTTTTTACCCGACCAGAGAAGCCCATCAGTTTGGTGCCGGCATCTTCACTTTTGCCCGCAGACATACCTTTGTACCAGTCCACACCGTGCTCCAGGATGGCTGGCACGTTGCACAAGGTTTCGACGTTGTTAACGCAGGTCGGTTTACCCCATGCACCGGCAGATGCCGGGAACGGTGGCTTGGAACGCGGGTTAGCACGGCGGCCTTCCAGCGAGTTAATCAGTGCGGTTTCTTCACCGCAGATGTAACGCCCTGCGCCGGTGTGAACAATCAGTTCAAAATCAAAACCGGTACCGAGAATATTTTTACCCAGCAGGCCTGCTTCTGTGGCTTCCGCAATCGCACGACGCAGATTCACTGCCGCTTCGATGTATTCGCCACGCAGGAAGATGTAACCACGGTAAGACTTCAGCGCGAATGCCGAGATCAACATGCCTTCCACCAGCAGGTGCGGCATTTGTTCCATCAGCATGCGGTCTTTGTACGTACCCGGCTCCATCTCATCGGCGTTACACAGCAGATAGCGGATGTTCATGCTTTCGTCTTTCGGCATCAGGCTCCACTTCAGACCGGTGGAGAAACCTGCGCCGCCACGCCCTTTCAGGCCAGCGTCTTTTACCAGATTGACGATTTCTTCCTGAGCCATACCTTTAAGTGCTTTTTCTGCACCGACGTAACCGTTTTTGCTGCGGTATTCGTCAATCCAGACAGGCTGCTTATCATCACGCATACGCCATGTCAGCGGGTGCATTTCTGGCGTGCGTTCGATGTGTCTTGGAATGTAGGTCATGCGTAGCGCTCCAGTAGCGAACCGATCGCTTCTGGCGTCAGATGGCTGTGCGTGTCCTCATCAATCATCATTGACGGGCCTTTGTCACAGTTACCGAGGCAGCAGGTCGGCAGCAGGGTAAAACGTCCGTCTTCGGTCGTTTCGCCCGGCTTGATGTGCAACTGTTGTTCCAGAGCAGCCTGGATCCCCTGATAACCGGTGATGTGGCACACCACGCTGTCACAGTAACGGATCACATGGCGACCCACCGGCTGACGGAAGATTTGGCTGTAGAATGTCGCCACACCTTCAACATCGCTGGCAGGAATGCCCAGAACATCGGAGATCGCGTAGATAGCGCCATCAGGCACCCAGCCACGCGCTTTTTGCACGATCTTCAGCGCTTCGATAGAGGCCGCACGGGCATCTTCGTAGTGATGTTTTTCGTGCTCAATCGCTTCGCGTTCAGCGTCGCTCAGCACAAACACCGGCGGCGCTACGGGCTCGCTGACGTTGATGTACTGAACTTCTGAGTCTTTATTGATATCTGTCATCGTTAGCGGTCCACATCTGACATTACAAAATCGATACTGCCCAGATACACGATCAGGTCGGATACCAGGCTGCCACGGATTACGGACGGGATCTGCTGCAAATGCGGGAAGCTTGGCGTACGGACACGGGTGCGGTAGCTCATGGTGCTGCCGTCACTGGTCAGGTAGTAGCTGTTGATCCCTTTGGTTGCTTCAACCATCTGGAAAGATTCATGCGCAGGCATGACCGGCCCCCACGACACTTGCAGGAAGTGCGTGATCAGGGTTTCGATGTGTTGCAGCGTGCGCTCTTTCGGTGGCGGCGTGGTCAGCGGGTGATCCGCCTTGAACGGGCCTTCCGGCATGTTTTTGTAGCACTGTTCCAGAATGCGCAGGCTCTGACGCAGTTCTTCCACTTTGAGCATCACGCGGGAATAGCAGTCACTGACGCCATCACCTGTCGGGACTTCAAAGTCAAAGTTTTCGTAGCCAGAGTATGGACGCCATTTGCGCACATCGAACGGGATACCCGTTGCGCGCAGGCCAGCACCGGTGGTGCCCCAGGCCAGAGCGTCGTCTGCGTTATACGCCGCTACGCCTTTGGAACGGCCAATCAGAATGGTGTTTTTCAGCGCCGCTTTGACATAGGAATCCAGACGCGCTGGCATCCAGTCAAGGAACTCGCGCAGCAGACGATCCCAGCCCTTCGGCAGGTCATGCGCTACGCCACCAATACGGAACCAGGCCGGGTGCATACGGAAACCGGTGATCGCTTCCACCAGATCGTAGATTTTCTGACGATCGGTAAAGGCGAAGAACACCGGAGTCATCGCACCCACGTCCTGAATAAACGTAGAGATGTACAGCAGATGGCTGTTGATACGGAACAGTTCAGACAGCATGACACGGATGGTGTTAACGCGATCCGGCGTCACGATACCGGCGAGTTTTTCAACGGCCAGCACGTAAGGCATTTCGTTAACACAACCACCGAGGTATTCGATACGGTCGGTATAAGGAATGTAGCTGTGCCAGGACTGGCGTTCCCCCATTTTCTCAGCACCGCGGTGGTGATAACCGACGTCCGGAACACAGTCGACAATCTCTTCACCATCAAGCTGCAGGATGATACGGAAAGCACCGTGCGCGGACGGGTGGTTAGGACCGAGGTTGAGGAACATGAAGTCCTCATTTTCGGTACCACGCTTCATGCCCCAGTCTTCAGGCTTGAAGGTCAACGACTCCATCTCGAGTTCTTCTTTCTGCTTGGTCAGCTCGTAAGGATCGAACTCGGTGGCGCGTGCCGGATAGTCTTTACGCAGCGGGTGCCCTTCCCAGGTCTGCGGCATCATGATGCGCGTCAGGTGCGGGTGGCCATCGAAGGTAATACCGAACATTTCCCACGTTTCGCGCTCATACCAGTTAGCGTTCGGGAACACTTTGGTGATGGTCGGAACATGAAGATCGTTTTCTGCCAATGCCACTTTGATCATGATGTCGCGGTTACGCTCGACCGAGATCAGGTGATAGAAAACGGAAAAATCCGCGGCCGGTAAACCGTCGCGGTGAGTACGTAAACGCTCGTCAAAGCCATGCAAATCGAAAAGCATGACATAAGGTTTTGGCTGTTTTCGTAAAAAGGTAATCGCTTCCAGTAACTGTTCACGTTTGAACCACACCACGGGAATTCCGGTGCGGGTCGCCTGAACAGTAAAGGCCTCTGGCCCAAAACGGTTACGCAATTCGCCGATAACCGGATCATCGAGATGATCACGGGTATGCCATGCTGGCAGGGCGGAATCTTGCGTCGTCAAATCTGTCATATTTTTTTCACCACACTAAATGGTCATTTATGCCGTAAGGGGGATATTCATAAACACCTCCCCTCAGGGTTGACTCTCAGACCGCAGTGTTAAATCTCGTCCGGCGAACGCAGATTTGTCACTGCAATACGCTCAGCACGTTTACGCTCTTTTTCAGACTGCATATTCGCGCGGTAAACACCCTGATCGCCAACAACCCATGACAATGGGCGACGTTCTTTGCCGATGGATTCCTGCAGCAGTAACAGAGCCTGCATATAGGCTTCCGGACGCGGCGGGCATCCCGGGATGTACACATCGACAGGCAGGAATTTATCCACGCCCTGAACGACAGAATAAATATCGTACATACCGCCGGAATTCGCACAGGCACCCATCGAAATGACCCACTTTGGTTCCAGCATCTGATCGTACAAACGCTGAATAACCGGCGCCATTTTGGTGAAGCAGGTTCCGGCTACCACCATGAAGTCAGCCTGACGTGGTGAAGCACGCAGAACTTCTGCGCCAAAACGCGCAACGTCATGCACCGCAGTGAATGACGTCACCATTTCCACGTAACAGCATGAAAGACCGAAGTTATACGGCCAAAGGGAATTCTTACGACCCCAGTTCACCATGCCATGCAATGATTCCTGGAGATTTCCCATGAAGACGCTGCGTTTAACCTGTTCCTGAAGAGGATCGCCGACGACCTCCTGAGATTGCAGGGGGTAACGGTCGTTCTCACCGTCCGGGTCTATGCGGGTGAGCGTATAGTCCATCTTAATGCCTCGCTATGACTGCTTACTGAGGGTGACTGTTGGTATTAATCGCCGGGCTTGGTTTAACAGGTCCTTTCGAACGTGTTGGTGTCCAGTCGAGTGCGCCAATACGCACCAGATAGAACAAACCAGCCAGCAGTACCAAAATGAAAATGGTGGCTTCAACGAATCCGGTCCAGCCGCTTTCGCGAATAGATGTTGACCATGCATACAGATACAGGGCTTCAACGTCGAAAATAACGAAGAACATGGCGACCAGATAGAACTTGGCGGACAGACGCAGTCGGGCAGTGCCGACAGAGGCGATACCTGATTCAAAAGGCGTGTTTTTGTAACGCGCTCTGGCTCTCCCGCCAAGAAACGCGGCGCCCAGTAACATCAGGCAACAAAGACCCATTGCGACGACAAGAAAAACGGCGAACGCCCAGTGTTGAGCGATGACTTCAGTGGCTGTTGACATACTCATTGCTTACTCATCAAAAGTGGCACTTTGGCATCTGCTCTGTAAGGTCGGCAGCTTGCGCACCACATCGATTCAAGGGAAGGATTAAAAACCACACAGTTCACGGCTCAACAAGGCATTAAGCCAGTGATTTGTTGTGGGCTTTTTACCCTTTTCTATAACCTTTTGTCAACTTTGACAAAAGTATCTCCACATTAGTTTACATGCATAGCATTTAATTAACATATCATGCGCCGGTACTTAAGCTAAATCGTGTCAGTAAAATACTCTGGTAAAGCATGAGCCTGTGATGGGAGTTATGACATCTTTCGTACTTTCCTATTGTCGCAGGAATAGGCAGCGCTTCCACTCTCTTAATAGGGTTATTTTTTTGATCTGTGTCAGAGTTCTGTCAATTTTGAGAGATAAAAAGGCACACTTTTAACAAGTTTTGTTGATTTTCAAAAAACGACAAGCGATTTGCGGAAAAATTTGATGCTATTTTTTAACGTTGAAAAATGCTGGTTTTTTCGCCATTTAGTCGCTCAGTTGTGGTTGGGGAGTGTTGCGAACAAGGGTCTTTACAGGGAGCGGGAAGCGATAAGGTTATAAAAGGCGGGTTTTACGCGAAATAATAAACAGAAGCACTAAAAGAATAACTCTTGCACCTCAAAAGAGGTAGAAGCCTTTACCCCCGCCCCATTAAGCGGAGGCGGAAGGTAAAGCTGGGCGAAAATCTTAGTTTTGGGGATCTGCCAGGAACTCCTGATCATCATCCATTACCGGACGCGGACCATAAGCGCTAAGCGAATAAGGATCATTCCCCTGCTCCACGGCATTGAAAATCGCCATGGCCAGTTCATTTTCACAACGGGCATTTTTGTACAGCACATACTGCGTGTCAGGCAGTCGTGGTAAACCGTCCTGTTCACCCAAAACACGTAACTCCGGACTCATCATTTCGATAGGTCGCGCAGTCACGCCCAGACCGGCACGCACTGCCGCTCGAATGGCAGACAATGTAGAAGCCACATACGCAATACGCCACGGGATCCCTGCCTGATTAAGATGTTCAGTCGCCATTAAACGATAAGGGCTGGGCTCATCAAGCACCACCAGTGGCACGCTGTCCCCGGAAGGATAAGCAAAATCCGCTGAACAGTACCAGAGCGTTGGCGAAGTGCGCAGAACGATGTGCGGGTGGTCGGTATTGGTCATCGTAGTGATGGCCAAGTCCACTTCCTCACTTTCAAGCATCGATAGCATGAAAGGACTGCGTTTCACGCGGACATCAATCGACAACTTAGGATAGATCGACGTCACCCGGCTGAGCAGGAAAGGCAAAATGGTGTCAGCTGTATCATCTGACGCACCAATCGTTATCCCGCCCTGAACATTGCTGTACATCAAAGAGGTGCAGGCTTCATCATTGAAACGAAGGATTTTGCGTGCATACCCCAATAACTGAATACCATGTTCAGTTAATAATTTATTGCGTCCATGTCTGGCAAACAGTTCTTTTCCAACGAGTTGTTCTAGACGTTGCATTTGTTGGCTTACCGCCGACTGAGTACGACACACAGCAGCAGCAGCCGCAGCGAACGTATTTAAATCAGCAACAGCTACAAATGTCCTCAACAGGTCGAGATCGAGATTGAGGATTGGACGATTTGCAATTGTCATAGTTTTTCTTCACTTTATAGAATCTAATAACAAGCTACCCTGATGGTGCGTCAAAGTACCCGCAAAAAGCAGAATACCAGATATGTCGGATACTCACTCATTTGATAAGCTAAATTGAGAAATATTTGTGCATGAAAGTTTTGGCCATTGTGAGGATACGGACATTAACTTCACCCACTCTAAATCCACATAAAGGCTAAATGATTAGAGCATCTTAATTAATACAGTCTGTCCTGCTGAACCCTCCATAACCCGCCTGCGTGCGCTTTCTGTCTGCAATAGCCGAAAATCCACACGATCTCACGCATTGAAAACATAAGCCAAATTAATTAATAAAATCAGCCAGTGAAAATATAATTCAACAAATTCATTGAGTCACGCGAATAACAGAATTTCTCAGCCAGGTATAGTTAAAGTAAGATTAAGATTTTTCTAGTTTCTTCAAAATTTGTTTGCGCTGGAAAATTAAAATATAGGGCTCAAAAGCATTTTAATACTTTAATGAAATAGGTTTCAGATATCATTAAGAACATGATCATCTATCCAGCATTGATTATTATACATTAGCGAAATAACACTGACTCTTGTTAAGAATTTTTATCAATAAAACAGGACTGCCCAATTTTTTTTCAGAATTTATCGAGCTTTGGTAAGTTTTCATGATGTTCAGTTCAAAATTTGCTCTGGCGGGATTAACGAATTAAGCGGTGCAGCCAGCGAAAACAGTGAATTTATTGTTCGCAAAGTGTACATTTGCAAAATATAAAAACGAAAAACACACAGAAACAAGAATTAAAAACCACATGATGATTCAAACGCTTTGTTAAAAACCCGCCTCAGTTGACTTTACTGCTGTTTTTCACCAAAACGGTGCAAAGCCCTTCTCTTGCCCTCTGTCGGGGAGTAAATTGTGCCATTCGCACTGCTCTGCGGCCGCTCGTCGCCAGGGAAGAACAGGCTTTACTGCAAAAGGCTCTCATTTACATGTCCCCGATTGAAAAATCCCACAAACTGGACAACGTCTGTTATGACATTCGCGGCCCGGTGCTTAAAGAGGCAAAACGCCTTGAAGAAGAAGGTAACAAAGTCCTCAAACTGAACATCGGCAACCCGGCGCCATTCGGATTTGACGCACCGGACGAAATTCTGGTCGATGTCATCCGCAATCTGCCGACGGCGCAAGGCTACTGTGATTCCAAAGGTCTGTTTTCTGCCCGTAAAGCGATCATGCAGCACTATCAGGCGCGCGATATGCGCGACATCACGGTTGAAGATATCTATATCGGCAACGGTGTTTCTGAGCTCATCGTTCAGTCAATGCAGGCATTACTGAACACCGGCGACGAAATGCTGGTGCCTGCGCCGGACTATCCGTTGTGGACTGCAGCGGTTTCACTTTCCGGTGGTAACGCAGTGCATTATCTGTGTGACGAGGGCGCGGACTGGTTCCCGGATATCGCTGATATTCGAGACAAAATCACCCCGCGCACCCGCGGTATAGTGATCATCAACCCGAACAACCCGACGGGTGCGGTCTACAGCAAAGAATTGCTGATGCAGATTGTTGATATCGCCCGCGAGCACAACCTGATTATCTTCGCAGACGAAATTTACGACAAAATTCTGTATGACGAAGCCCAGCATATTTCAATCGCTTCCCTGGCACCGGATCTGCTGACCGTCACCTTTAACGGTCTTTCAAAAACCTACCGCGTGGCCGGATTCCGCCAGGGCTGGATGGTTCTGAACGGGCCGAAGAAACATGCGAAAGGTTATATCGAAGGTCTCGAAATGCTGGCCTCTATGCGTCTGTGTGCCAACGTGCCGATGCAACATGCTATACAAACCGCATTGGGCGGATACCAGAGCATCAGCGAGTTTATTCAGCCGGGCGGACGTCTGGTTGAACAGCGTGACCGCGCATGGGAGTTGATCAATGAAATCCCGGGAGTTTCCTGCGTGAAGCCGAAAGGCGCGCTGTATATGTTCCCGCGTATTGACGCCAAACGTTTCAACATCCATGACGACCAGAAAATGGTGCTCGACTTGCTGCTCCAGCAAAAAGTCTTGCTGGTTCAGGGTACCGCCTTTAACTGGCCGTATCCGGATCATGTCCGCATCGTCACGCTGCCGCGCGTGGACGAACTGGAAATGGCCGTTAACAAACTGGGCCGTTTCCTCGAGACCTACCGCCAGTAATGTTCAGGGCGCAGCATCAACGGCTGCGCCCTTTTCTCTTTCGCCTATTTACATCACTGCCCCGCACTGCTCACAATGGACGCTCATTCACCGTTGTTATTGAGAGTGCTATGAATCAGAGTCATTTTTTCGCCCATCTTTCCCGCCTCAAACTGATCAGCCGCTGGCCGCTGATGCGCAATGTCCGCACAGAGAATGTCTCTGAGCACAGCCTGCAGGTTGCCTTCGTGGCTCACGCTTTAGCTGTCATTAAGAACCGTAAATTTAACGGCAATCTGAGCGCTGAACGCGTTGCCCTGCTCGCGATGTATCATGACGCCAGTGAAGTGCTGACCGGCGATATGCCAACGCCTATCAAGTATTACAATCCGCAAATTGCGCATGAATACAAAAAGATTGAGAAAATTGCTCAGCAAAAGCTGATTGAAATGTTGCCGAAGGAATTGCAGGAAGATTTCCGCCCGCTGATTGACGAGCATTATTACACTGAAGATGAAAAGCTGACTGTCAAACAGGCTGACGCACTGTGTGCTTATCTGAAATGTCTTGAAGAGCTGTCTGCGGGAAACAATGAATTCACCCTGGCAAAGGCACGCCTGGAAAAAACGCTGGCAGACAGAAAAAGCCCGGAAATGGACTACTTTATGGAAGTCTTTATTCCGAGCTTCAGTCTGTCACTGGATGAGATCAGCCTCGATTCCCCGATGTGATCAGAACGGGAAAAGCACTGGCACCAGAAACACGCTGACGACCATCACCAGCAACGTAAAAGGCACGCCGATGCGGATAAAGTCGCCGAATTTATAGTTACCCGGCACCATCACCAGCGTGTTCACTGGTGACGACACCGGTGTCATAAAGGCAGCAGACGCGGCAATCGCGATGATCATGGTGAACGGGTAAGGCGACACGCCCATCTGATGCGCCGCCGCAATCGCGATCGGCGCCATCAGCACGGCAGTCGCCGTATTGGAAATAAACAGCCCGATCCCCGCGCAGAGAATGAACAAACTCAGAAGCATCATATAAGGGCCGTAACCGCCGCTGACTTCCATCAACCCCTTCACTATCAACGCCACACCGCCGGTTTTTTGCAGCGCCAGCGCAAAAGGCATCATCCCGATGATTAACAGCAGGCTAGGCCAGTGAATGGCTTTATAAGCACCTTCCATCGTAATGCAGCGGAATTTGCCCATCAGAATGCAGGCGATAATGGCGGCAATCGCATTGGGCACGTCGTCGGTGAGCATCAGCGCGACCATCAGCGCCAGGCAAAACAGCGCATGAGGTGCCTGGCTCAGCGCAGGTGCGACTTCGTCCACTTCAGCAGGAAGATTCAGCACGATGAAATCATGCATCTGTTGCTGAAGCTGGCGGATAAGTTTCCAGTCACCAATCACCAGCAACATATCGCCCAGCTGTAATTCCTCATCCACCAGCCTGCCTTCGAGCGCTTCCCCCTGACGGCGGATGCCAACAACGTTCAGGCCATAGGTCGAACGGAAAGCCACGTCGCGCAGTGTTTTGCCTAATAACTCGGAATCAGGGATTAACGACACTTCGGCCATACCGACATCTCTCGATTGTTCAGAGAAATATTCGCCGCGTAACACCATAGGCTCAAGCATTTCATCGGTACAAAACTGCCTGAATGATATACCGGAATCGGACATATCAAGCAGCAACACATCGCGGGCAAACAGTTCGGTATTCCCTGTCGCGCTGACCATCACACGGCGAAACTTCCGCCAGCGTTCAATGCCCACCACGTTGGCGCCATAACGCGAACGCAGGTGTAAATCATCCAGCGTGCGTCCGACCAGCGGAGAACCGGGGCGGACTGTTACCCTTCGCGCCCGGCCGGTCAGACGATAGTCGCGGATCAAATCGCGAAAAGTCCGGCGTTTCCAGCGCTGTTTATCCTGCAAAGCGTTATCGGATGAGAGCCAGCGACGTGCGATCAGCATATAGCCAACGCCCATGATCAGCACCACCAGTCCGACCGGTGTGACCCCGAAGAAACCAAAACCATCGAATCCTTCACGCAGCAATTCACTGTTAACCACCATATTCGGCGGTGTCGCAACCAGCGTCATCATGCCGCTGATAAGCCCGGCGAAACTCAGTGGCATCATCAGCCGTGCGGGAGAGGTTTTCATGCGGGCAGAAACGCTGATCACCACAGGAATAAAGATCGCGACCACACCGGTGGAACTCATAAAAGCACCGAGACCGGCCACCGTGAGCATCAGCAAAACCAGCATCCGTGTTTCACTGTTACCGGCGACTTTCATCAGCCAGTCGCCAACCTGATAGGCCACGCCGGTTCTCACCAGACCATGCCCGACGACAAACAGGGCAGCAATCAGAATCACGTTGGGATCACTGAATCCCGCCAGCGCTTCATTGATGGTCAGCGTGCCGCTTAGCACGAAGGCAATGATCACCAGCAACGCCACAATATCCATTCGCAGCGTATTGCGTGCGAAGAGCACCATAGCAATAACAAGTAACGTGACTACCCAAAATAATTCACCGGTCAAAACACACTCCGTTTGCGTTGAGATTGAGAGGCAGGACGGGTATCAGAATGGCATAAAAAAACCCCGCATAAGCGAGGTTTATATCAATTTAAAGAAGGAAACTGTGTTTTTTCTGTACTTAACGCAGGCTGACTTTTACGCTTTCGTCGGAACTGCTGACCAGCAGAATTTCCAGCGTCGACAGGTCAAAATCAACGTTTTCAATACCCGGAGTGTCATCAGGCGCATTAACCGCAATGACTTTGCAGCCCGCAGCCAGACCGGCCATCACGCCCGCAGCGGCATCTTCGACAACAACACAATCTTCCGGTGCCAGACCTAAACGTTCTGCGCCAAGCAGATAGGCATCCGGTTGAGGTTTGCCGTGTTTCACCTGCTCCGCAGTAATAAACACTTCGGGCTCTGGCAAGTTCGCCGCTTTATGACGGGCGCTGGCGACAGGCATTGAACCGGAGGTCACAATCGCCCAAGGAATGTTCTGGCGGTTGAGCTCGCTTAACAGTAAATGCGCGCCAGGAAGCGCAGTGACGCCTTCAGTGTCGGTCGCCTCGATTTGTTCCAGTTTTATAAACTCTTTCTGAATCGTTTCTTCACTCTCGCCTTCCATAAAATGACGTAAGGAAGTAATCGCCTGTTTGCCGTGAATGAACGCCAGAACATCCTGAGGATTGACTCCCCAACTGAGCGCCCAGTTAATCCATGAACGCTCAACTGCCGGTAATGAATCCACTAACGTCCCATCAAGGTCGAACAAGAAACCTTTGCACTCCACAGGCAATTCCCCTTTGGTTATTTCGCATTAAGCATTAATGATTTGCGCTATCTCTACCGCACTCAGATGGTACTGACGCGGGCATGATTGCCATACCGCCAGCATACGCTGGTATTTATCCCACATTTTGGTCTGCGAGTTAAAGCCATGCGTGCCTGCATCGAAGTCAGTGTAACGCCCTTCGGTATTCACCATAAAACGAACATAGCTTAAATAACGGGATTCAGTGGCGGCATCGAAACCAAGGAAATCAATACGGCGACGATCCAAATCCTGTGTATCTTTAAGATTGGTCCATGACACCTGCATGGCATGGTGCATTTCCATAATATTAATCACTGTGCGACAGGTTTCTTCCGGCAGCTCACCGAAATCTCTGTCCAGCTCGCGCATTTGCAAACCAAAACCGCGTTCAATTACCGTCTGTAACCGGCGATACCGTTC
Organism: Rahnella sp. AN3-3W3; assembly: GCF_003263545.1. Taxonomy (NCBI): domain Bacteria; kingdom Pseudomonadati; phylum Pseudomonadota; class Gammaproteobacteria; order Enterobacterales; family Yersiniaceae; genus Rahnella; species Rahnella sp. AN3-3W3. The sequence continues at coordinate 13,395 of NZ_JYDG01000068.1, read as the reverse complement.
CGCATTATCGGGATCCAGCATGGTCATCATTTTGTATTGATTCGATAAAATCAGGCGTTGAGCGTTAGTCATTTCCATCGTGAAAATCCTCATGTCTGCATAATGAGCAAAGCATGGCATAGCGCAAAGTTCTGCGAAATCGCAAGCACACCATTCTTTGATTTGAGTCGGGATCTCATCTGAAATAATCACCGGAGGGGACTTTCCTCCGGTGTCATGCAACTCATGAAAGACTATAGATGATGGCTGACAGGGTCAGCGGAGAAATCAGGCTTACAGATCGTCTAAAAATGTTTTATCAAGTTGCTTGAACGCGCGTTTAAGCACGTCAGCTAAAGACTGATAGGTCGGGGTGCCTTCAATCGGTGCCAGCGCTTGCCCGGCTTCTGCAAGCTTATTACGCACATCATGGAACCAGCCGAGTAAACCAGGAGGCAGAGGCGTCACCGAACGGCGACCGAGCCACCACAAGCCCTGCATTGGCAAACTGCAGGCAAAAATCGCTGTAGCTACCGCCAGCCCGAGCTGACCACCGAGGGCAATTTGCCACGTCAGGGTAAATACCGCCACCGGCGGCATAATACGCACGGCAAAACGGGTGGCCGTGGAGATGCGGTTCTCCGGAAACATAGGAGCCAGGCGCTTATCTGACGGCCATGTTTTCATATAGTGCTGTCCGCGCTGGAAGATCTGAAACCAGCTTACGGAGCCTGTTGGCTTACTCGTCATATTTGCACCTCAACTTCACGTATAAAATTTAAAAAATAGTTGTAAAACACAAACTGGAGTTTACCACGATAAAATATATTTTGTTTTTACTGACACTGTCGGTATTCTATCGCAGCCTCGCAACCCTCTCAGGCAACGACATCATAATAAAGTTGGGATACAAACGGTAATTTGCAATGTTTGCTCCCTATATTAAGCATAGTGCCTTGCTCTGGGTGGTTTTGTAATTAGTTATTGTATTTTTTGTTAGTGTTTTTACTGATTAGTAACATCCTGAAGGCGCATAACAGAGATACTTTGTGCCCGTGCACAGGTTATTCCCCTGTTATAAGAGGGCTTAAACAAACAGAGCCCGGCGATTCTCCAGCTTTTTCATCATCATGCCGGTTTTGGCTCTCCGGCATGATGTTAATCATAATTGTCACCGCCATTATGCGCTACGCTTGATGTCAGATTGACGATTTATTAACCACGTGTATTGTTTTTCTTAAACAGCACCAACAATAAATAGGTACTTCCATGTCGAGTAAGCTTGTACTGGTTCTTAACTGTGGTAGTTCTTCCCTTAAGTTTGCCATCATTGATGCTGCAAATGGCGAAGAACACATTTCAGGTTTAGCCGAATGTTTCCATCTGCCAGAAGCACGCATTAAATGGAAAATGGACGGTGGCAAAGAAGAAGCCGCTTTAGGTGCGGGTGCCGCACACAGTGAAGCGCTGAAGTTTATCGTTAACAACATTCTGAGCAAAAAACCTGAGCTGTCCGCAGAGCTGGTTGCAATCGGCCACCGCATCGTTCATGGCGGCGAAAAGCTGACCAAGTCCATGCTGATCAACGACGCTGTCATCGAAGGTATCAAAGAATCTATCCCGTTTGCACCGCTGCACAACCCGGCTCACCTGATCGGTATCGATGAAGCGCTGAAATCTTTCCCTAAACTGGCTGATAAAAACGTTGCCGTTTTCGACACCGCTTTCCATCAGACCATGCCGGAAGAGTCTTATCTCTACGCCCTGCCGTACAGCCTGTATAAAGATCACCATGTCCGTCGTTACGGCGCACACGGCACCAGTCACTTCTATGTGACTCAGGAAGCCGCAAAAATGCTGAACAAGCCAGTGGAAGAAGTGAATCTGATCACTTGCCACCTGGGTAACGGCGGTTCTGTCAGCGCCATCCGTAACGGTAAATGTGTAGACACCTCCATGGGTCTGACCCCGCTGGAAGGTCTGGTGATGGGTACGCGTAGCGGTGACATCGACCCGGCTATCATCTTCCATCTGCATGATTCTCTGGGCATGAGTGTTGATCAAATCAACAAAATGCTGACCAAAGAATCTGGCCTGCTGGGTCTGACCGAAGTCACCAGCGACTGCCGTTATGTGGAAGACAACTACACCACCAAAGCGGATGCAAAACGTGCAATGGACGTGTTCTGCCATCGTCTGGCGAAATACATCGGTGCGTATACTTCACTGATGGAAGGCCGTCTCGACGCCGTGGTATTCACTGGCGGCATCGGTGAAAACGCCGCAATGGTTCGCGAACTGTCTCTGGCTAAACTGGGCCTGCTGGGCTTTGAAGTTGACCACGAACGCAACCTGGCTGCCCGTTTCGGCAAATCCGGCGCGATCAATAAAGAAGGCACCCGCACCGCTCTGGTCATCCCGACCAACGAAGAGCTGGTGATTGCACAAGACGCCGCGCGTCTGACTGCATAATCGATTCAAGACTGCCCGCGTCATGCGGGCAATTTTTCACTCAAAGGCAAACGCCGCCCGTTTGGACGCACCGCGCAGGATAATCATCGCGCTTATGCTGATCATTATCCCCTTTGCACAAACCTGCGAATGTCCCTGCCTGGCAACCGTTAAAGAGGTTTAGCCGTGTCCCGTACAATTATGTTGATCCCTACAGGCACCAGCGTTGGTCTGACCAGCGTCAGCCTGGGCGTGATCCGTGCCATGGAACAAAAAGGCGTCAGCCTGAGCATCTTCAAGCCAATCGCCCAACCGCGTGCTGGCGGCGATGCTCCTGACCAGACCACCACCATCATTCGTGCTAACTCTACCGTGACTGCAGCTGAACCGCTGAAAATGAGCCACGTTGAAACGCTGCTGAGCTCCAACCAGCAGGACGTGCTGATGGAAGAGATCATCGCGCGTTACCATGAAAATACCAAAGACGCAGAAGTGGTGCTGGTGGAAGGTTTAGTGCCAACCCGTAAACACCAGTTCGCCAACGCGCTGAACTATGAAATCGCTAAAACCCTGAACGCAGAAATCGTCTTCGTTCTGGCGCTGGGCAATGATTCTCCTGCGCAACTCAAAGAACGTATCGAACTGGCCCGTTCCAGCTTCGGCGGCAGTAAAAATAAAAACATCACCGGCGTTATCATTAACAAACTGAATGCACCGGTTGATGATCAGGGTCGTACCCGTCCTGATCTGTCTGAAATCTTTGATGATTCAACCAAAGCCAGCGTGGCAAATATCGACCCGACTCAGCTGTTCGCCAACAGCCCGCTGCCGGTTCTGGGTTGCATTCCATGGAGCTTCGAGCTGATTGCCACCCGCGCAATCGACATGGCCAAGCACCTGAACGCCCGCATCATCAACGAAGGCGACGTCAAAACCCGCCGCGTGAAATCCGTGACTTTCTGCGCACGCAGCATTCCTCATATGCTGGAGCATTTCCGTCCGGGTTCCCTGCTGGTCACTTCTGCTGACCGTCCGGACGTGCTGGTTTCAGCCTGTCTAGCCGCCATGAATGGCGTGGAAATCGGTGCGATCCTGCTGACCGGCGGCTACGAAATTGATGAGCGCATCAACAGCCTGTGCGAACGCGCCTTCCAGACCGGCCTGCCAGTCTTCATGGTAGATACCAACACCTGGCAGACGTCCCTGAGCCTGCAAAGCTTCAACCTGGAAGTTCCTGCAGATGACCATCAGCGCGTAGAGAAACTGCAGCAGTACGTGGCGTCTCACATCAATGCTGACTGGATCAATTCCCTGAGCGCCCACTCCGAGCGTTCACGTCGTCTTTCTCCGCCAGCCTTCCGTTATCAGCTGACCGAACTGGCCCGTAAAGCCGGTAAACGCATCGTTCTGCCAGAAGGCGACGAGCCACGCACCGTGAAAGCGGCAGCGCTGTGTGCTGAACGTGGTATCGCGGAATGCGTTCTGTTGGGTAATCCTGACGAGATCAAACGCGTTGCAGCGGCTCAGGGTGTGACGCTGGGTAAAGGCATCGAAATCGTTGATCCGGTTGTTGTGCGCGAAGAATACGTGGCACGTCTGGTTGAATTGCGTAAAAGCAAAGGCATGACCGAAGTGGTTGCGCGCGAACAACTGGAAGACAACGTGGTTCTGGGCACGCTGATGCTGGAACAAGGTAACGTTGATGGTCTGGTTTCCGGTGCGGTTCACACCACCGCAAACACCATCCGCCCACCGTTGCAGTTGATCAAAACCGCGCCGGGCAGCTCACTGGTTTCTTCTGTGTTCTTCATGCTGCTGCCCGACCAGGTTCTGGTATACGGCGACTGTGCGATCAACCCGGATCCAACTGCTGAGCAACTGTCTGAAATCGCTATCCAGTCTGCGGATTCCGCAGCGGCATTTGGTATCGAACCACGCGTTGCGATGATCTCCTACTCAACCGGTAACTCCGGCGCAGGTAGCGATGTCGAGAAAGTGCGTGAAGCGACCCGTCTGGCCCAGGAAAAACGTCCTGATCTTATCATCGATGGTCCGCTGCAATACGACGCCGCAATCATGGCTGACGTTGCAAAATCCAAAGCGCCAAACTCGCCGGTTGCGGGTAAAGCGACCGTGTTCATCTTCCCTGACCTGAACACCGGTAACACCACGTATAAAGCGGTACAGCGCTCTGCCGATTTGGTCTCTATCGGGCCGATGCTACAGGGTATGCGTAAACCGGTTAACGACCTGTCCCGTGGCGCACTAGTAGACGATATCGTCTACACCGTGGCACTGACCGCGATTCAGTCTGCTCAGGCAGAAGCTGCGGTTCCGGCTAAATAAGCCAGAACCTCTGAGCGCAAAGCTTCTGAACGCAAAACGCCGGGCTTAATGTCCGGCGTTTTTTTTGTCGTTTTTTCGGTAAATCTCAGAGCAACGTTTTCGCGGCTTCAAGAATATGTTCAGCCGTCAGGCCATATTCCTGCTGCAAGAACTCCTGCGTTCCTACCTGACCGTAACGCTCTTTCACGCCCACACGGCGCATTGGCACTGGCTGGTTTTCCACCAGCACTTCCGCTACCGCCGATCCCAGCCCGTTGTGAATACTGTGGTTTTCACAGGTCACAATTTTGCCCGTTTTTGCGGCGTATTTGATGATAATGTCTCTATCAATCGGTTTGAGGGTGAACATGTCGATGACTGCCGCACTGACGCCTTCGCGTTCCAGCATTTCTGCCGCTTTCAGCGCTTCGGCGACCATAATCCCGTTGGCGATCAGCGTAACGTCAGTACCGTCCCGCAGCAGATTAGCTTTGCCGATGGTAAACGTCGCCCCTTCCTGATAAACCTGCGTGGCCTGTTTGCGGATAGTGCGTACCCAGTAGAAACCTTTCAGATCCATCAGCTGCAACAGGATATTGCGAAACATCACCGCATCCGTCACTTCCATGACTACGGAATTCGCCAGCCCGCGCACGATGCCCATATCCTCAAACGACATATGCGTGCCACCGTTATGACAGGCGCTGACGCCCGCATCTGACGCGATAATTTTGACGTTATTCTTCTGATAATCCAGCGACATAAACAGCTGATCGAAACAGCGGCGGCTGGCGAATGCGGTAAAAGTATGCACAAACGGCACGCGACCGGTCAGCGACAAACCTGCTGCAACGCCGATCACGTTGGCTTCCATAATGCCGCAGTTAATCACATGATCAGGATGATCTTTATGCACGCTGTCCATCGCCATCGAGCTCATCAGGTCGGCTTCAAGCGCAATAATCGGCGTATTTTCCACAATCTTTTCACGCACGGTATTGGCGTAAACTTTGCGCATTTCCACCGCGTCTTTTTGTAATTCCAGAGAGACTTCAAACATGGGTGGCCTCCAGCTCAGCGATAGCGTTTTCGATTTCCAGTTTCACATCCGGGGTTAACCGCAGATGGTGCGAGTTCGCAAGTTGTTCGAGATACTTCACGCCCTGCCCTTTAATACTGTCGAGTATCACCACCAGCGGACGCTGTTCGGCGTGACGAACCGGCGTCACCGCCTCGCTTATCGCTGCAATGTCATCGCCTTTAATAGTCTGAACATCGAAACCAAACGCACTGAATTTTCCGGCCAGATCAAACGGTTTGATGACTTCATCCAGCGTGCCGTCGAGTTGCTGTTTGTTGTAATCGATGAACAGCGTCAGATTGTGCAAATTGTGGTGCGCAATAAACTGGAAGGCTTCCCAGCACTGGCCTTCGTTGAGTTCGCCGTCGCCAAGAATGCAGAATACACGGTTGCTGCGACCGGCCAGTTTATGCGAAAGCGCCATGCCTGCAGCGATGGAAACGCCCTGCCCCAGCGAACCGGTGGTAGCATCGACGCCGGTGGTGCGCAGCCTGTCCGGATGGCTCGGTAACCGGGTGCCATTCTGGTTCAGCGTTTGCAATTCGCTGACCGGGAAATAGCCTTTCAGCGCCAGCGTCGCATACAGCGCCGGTCCCGCATGGCCTTTGGATAACACGAAATAATCGCGATCCTGCCAGTCTGGTTTTTTTGGGTCGATGCGCATGACATCGCCATACAGAACCGCCAGCGTTTCCACCACTGACATGCTGCCGCCATAGTGCCCGAATCCCAGACCGGTCAGCATTTTCAGCGTCTCGATGCGGATATGTCGGGCAAGATCACGAACCTCCTGGACATCTTTCATCTTCATTGATCCTTATTTTAGTGAGCACTTATCCTGGCCTGTTATTTCTAACAGGCAGGACAGTGTTTCCCGGATGGTCTTACAAAACGTATTCGTTAAAAAACGGTGTGATGCAGGGATTTACTTCTCTGTGACTTCTTTCTCAGCTACCGGTTTTTTACCGAGATAGTTCCAGGCAACCAGTACCGCGAAGATACCGACGATCAGCGCCATGATGCCTTCCTTCGACATGAAGCGCGCCAGATTGCCCAGCAGGATGCCGATAACGCCGAAGTCCGCGTCAGAGAACGTTGCGTTGGCAAAGCCCAGCGCACCCAGTACCGGCAACAACAGAACTGGCAGGAAGGTAATCAGCACGCCGTTAGCAAACGCCCCGACCATCGCGCCACGACGTCCGCCGGTCGCATTACCGAACACACCCGCGGTTGCACCGGTGAAGAAGTGCGGCACCACGCCCGGCAGGATCAGCACCAGATGCATTTGCCCTAACAGGAACAGGCCGACCAGACCGCCGAGGAAACTGAACAGGAAGCCAATCAGTACAGCATTCGGTGCGTACGGATAAACCACCGGACAGTCCAGCGCCGGACGGGCATTCGGCACCAGTTTTTCAGAGAAGCCGACAAATGCCGGGACAATTTCTGCGAGGATCAGACGCACACCCTGCAAAATGATGAACACACCCGCCGCAAAGGTAATTGCCATGATGATCGCGTACACCAGATAGTTCTGGCCCGCGCTGTAGGTCGCTTCAACAAAGACCTGACCGGCGAACACCGCCATGATCAGATAGATAATGATCATGGTGAGGGAGATTGAAATGGAACTGTCGCGCAGGAAGCTCAGGTTTTTCGGCAGATTCATTTCTTCCGTAGAACGTGAACCTTTGCCAACTTTACTGCCGATCCAGCCTGATAAGACGTAACCGATGGTGCCGAAATGGCCGAACGCCACGTCATCGCTGCCGGTGATTTTGCGCATATAACGCTGCGCCAGCGCCGGGAAGAACGCCATGATAAGGCCGAGCGTCAGGGAACCGGTGAAGACCAGAGCAACCCCTTCAAAACCGGCAACGGTCAGAATGACGCTGATCATACAGGCCATATAGAACGTGTGATGTCCGGTCAGGAAGACATATTTCAGTCGGGTGAAACGCGCCACAATCAGGTTTGCCACCATACCGAACGCCATGATTAAAGCGGTCGGTGCACCGAATTTCTCCAGCGCGATGGAAACAATGGCTTCGTTATTTGGAATAATACCCTGGATATTAAAGGCGTGTTCAAACATACCACCTAATGGATTAAGAGAGCCGACTAATACCGTGGCACCACCGCCCAATACTAAAAAGCCCAGTATTGTTTTTACCGTCCCTTTGACCACATCAGAAAAGTTTTTCTTTTGCGCGACCAAGCCGATTAATGCGATGAGCCCCACCAGTACGGAAGGCACTTTTAATATATCAACCACAAACTTGAGCGTTTCCTGGATAAACATATCCACCTCGTTTGTCTATTTGTTTTATTTGTAGGGTTATTCAGTGACGTCAGGACACTGGGTGTTTTTCAAAATGCGCAATCAGTTTGGTTTCAAGTTCATTGATATCAATAATGTTAGCGATCACCACTAACTGATTTTCCGGGATGCTGGCGCTGGCAGCGATGTCTTTCGCCATCACGAACAGGTCGGCTTCACCGGGAATGGCAGAAGACAAATCAGAGTGCTGAACATCCGCCTGAATATTCAGTTTCTTCAGCACTTTTTTAATGTTCATTTCAACCATAAAGCTGCTGCCTAAACCGGAACCGCAAATCGCCATAATTTTCATTTTATTCACCTGTTCTTTATCTGTTTTTGAATGCGTAACATAGCCTATCAGTTGCCCGTATTCAGGCCTCTGACTGTTTATATTTCCTGATTGGAATGATCTTCCCTGTGACGGTATTAACTCAAATTAATAGCGGGAAATCACATCCTGTATTTCACTGATGCTTTTAGCCTGATGGATTTTCTGCATATCTTCATCACTGGAAAATAATTCAGCCAGCTCAGAAATTAGCTCAATATGACTGTGCTTATCAGGTGCGGATAACATGACGACCGTATACACCGGATCGTTATCCTCTGAATTAAATTTCACCCCCTGCGGTAACGTCAGCAGCGATAACCCCAGTCCATAAGCTCCCTCTTCCGGTCTGGCATGTGGCATGGCGATGCCCGGTGCCAGAACAAAATACGGCCCCAGCTTTTCCCGCTGCGCAAAAATTGCGGTCAGGTAATCCGGGGTAATTGTCCCTTCTTTCAGCAGTGGCTCAGCGCTCACTTCCACTGCCTGCCGCCAGTCCGTGATATCCGTTCTGATCTGAATTCGTTCAGATGTCAGCCAATCATTCAGCATAGTGATGCTCCGTTATATTTTTGAAGATGGCCGGTCAAATTTCCCCCAGACCGCACCAACGATCCAGACTCTACTTCAGCGGTAGCGTTAACATCTGTGATACAACTCACAAAGATAGCGCTACCAAACTTCTATCATTGAGATCTGTGATAGCGCTATCAAAAATAATCTCGCTGCGGTATCACCGGCCAGCGGCTGGCACAAATAACGGTATACTTTGTCAGGAAATTGCCGATAATTTACCGAATTCTGCCGTAGTTCCCGTTATGCCGGTCCTGCTGCGGCCCGCTTTTTCGTTATGCCAGCAGGTATACATTGTGCGCAAGATGCGCAGTTAAGGTCAGGATCGTGAATGTCCATTAACAAGAAAAGACGCAGTACCGGAAGAGTCACACTGGCGGATGTCGCGCAGCTGGCCGGCGTAGGCAGCATGACCGTTTCCCGCGCGCTGCGAACGCCGGAGCAGGTTTCCGACAAGCTGCGGGAAAAAATCGAAGAAGCCGTCAGTCAGCTGGGTTATCTGCCTAATCAGGCCGCGAGTTCACTGGCTTCTGCCTCGTCCAATACCATTGCGATGATTGTGCCCAGCCTGTCTGAATCTGGCTGCGCGGAGATGTTTGCCGGATTGCAGAAAGTGCTGCAACCGGCGGGATACCAGATCATGCTGGCCGAGTCCCAGCACCGGATGGAGCGTGAAGAAAAACTGCTGGAAACGCTGCTGTCCTACAATCTGGCGGCGGCTATTTTGCTTTCCGTCGAGCACTCCGCGAATGTCAGGCAATGGCTTGATAACCTTACCATTCCGGTTCTGGAAATCGGTGCGCTAACCGATTCTCCTATCGACATGAATATTGGTATTGATTACGTCGAGGCGATGTTTCAGCTGACGCAGACCGTGGTGGCAAAGGGTTACCAGAACATCGGCATGCTGTGCGCTAATCAGGAACAGTGGATTTTCCAGCAGCATTTGCAGGGCTGGCGAAAAGCGATGCTGAAAGCGCACATGTCGCCGCACCGGGTGATTAATGCCGCGGAACCAGCCTGTTTTTCTACCGGAGCCCAGCAACTGCCTGAGTTTCTGCTGGCCTGGCCTGAACTCGACGCGCTGGTATGTGTGTCAGACGGTCTCGCCTGCGGTGCGCTGTATGAATGTCAGCGCAGAAGAATCAAAGTGCCGGACGATCTGGCTGTGGTCGGTTTTGGTAATTCGGACGTCAGCAAAGTCTGTCAGCCACCGCTGACCACCATTGCTATTCCGCATAAGGAAATCGGGGTGCGTGCGGCACAGGCGCTACTGGCGAGGATTAATGATGAGGAATGGGAAGAGGTGACGATCGCATCGTCATTGTGCAAGCGGGACAGTTGCTAAAAAACCGCGGGCGATAGTATATCGCCCGCGAGATGCTGATCAGATATCGTCTTCGGTCGACGAATCTTCATTAGCTTTCACACTTTCCACCGCCGGTGTTGCTTCTTCACGCGTCAGAGGCTTACCGTGTTCTTTCTCGTTATTGCGCGTCATCCACAATGAGAGTGCTTTCAGAGAATCAGGCGTAAATTCATCACAGCGGGCAGTGATTTCTTCCGGAGTCATCCAGCGCACTGCGTCGATTTCTTCTTCCTGCAACGCGAACGGGCCATGGGATACGCAACTGAACAGTGCGCCCCAGACGCGGCATTTATTCTCTTCCTCGAAATAGAACTGACCGTGCTCGGCAAAAGGCACACCGGCAATGCCTAACTCTTCTTCGGCTTCACGACGCGCTGAATCCAGAATATTTTCACCGCTTTGCACCACGCCACCTGCCGTTGCATCCAGCCAGCCCGGGTAGAAATCTTTGGTTTCAGTCCGGCGCTGAATCAAAATATTTCCCATGCCGTCATGAACCACGATATAGCTGGCACGGTGACGCAGGACCTGAGCGCGCATTTGTTGTCGGCTGGCCTGGGCAATGACTTCGTTATCTTCGTTGACGATATCAACCCACTCATCCGTACTGATGTTTTGCTCTTGTTCTGACATCCGCTGGAACCTTCTCTTTTAAGCGCTGGTCTGTGCGCAATAAGTCTGTGCGCTGTGATTTTGCAACACGTCGATAATGTCCGGAGATTCTATTGGGTCTGCTAGGTTGCTTCAATAGCTATGGGTGCGCAGATACACCGTAAAAGTTATGTCAGCCCACAAAGTTCGCCATCAGACAACTCTGACATAGACAGCCGTTCATATGCATTATGATAACCTATTACTCAGGATATATAGTTTGTGATTATCAATCCCCCATTGGCGCATCCCGCCCCGCAAGTCGCGGAGTCTGATTAAAACGCAGGAGGCAATATGATCGATCTCTATTACGCACCCACACCCAATGGCCATAAAATTTCTCTTTTACTTGAAGAGTGTGGCCTGCCATACCGGCTTTATCGAATTGATATGAGCGCCGGCGAGCAATTCAGGCCTGAATTCCTGGCCATTTCTCCCAACAATAAAATCCCGGCCATTGTTGATAATGAACCCGTGGATGGCGGCGCACCACTCAGTGTCTTTGAGTCTGGCGCAATTTTGCAGTATCTGGCAGAAAAAACCGGCAAATTCCTCAGCCAGGAACTGCGCGAAAGAACCATCACGCTGCAATGGCTGACCTGGCAGGTTGCCGGATTTGGCCCGATGCTGGGTCAGAATCACCATTTTACCCACTACGCTCCGCAACCTGTGCCTTATGCCATCGAACGTTTCCTGCAGGAAACCCGGCGGTTATATGGGGTACTAAACCGTCAGCTGGAGAAAAATGCCTATATCGCGGGCGAGAATTACAGCATTGCTGATATTGCCACTTACCCGTGGGTGGTGGCGCATGAACGTCAGCGAATTGATCTGGCGGAGTTTCCTGCCGTGCGCAACTGGTTTGAGCGGGTGAAAAGCCGCCCGGCGACGCAAAAAGCCTATGCGTTAGCGCAGGCATAATCCGCCCCGATGCCTCCGTACTTTGCCGGAGGTGTTTTCCCTTCTGCAAAATAAAAACACTTAATTGTGCTCCATATCGCGAGTTAATGGCGGTGACTCATCTATGATTATAGCCAGTTCATCCGCGAATTCAGACAGTTAAGGATCACGATATGAAAGTCCTGATAACCGGCGCAACCGGGCTCATCGGTCGAAAACTCACCGGGCGACTTCTTGAACAATCTCATCAGATTACCGCACTGAGCCGCGCCCCTGAACGGGCGGCGAAGCTGTTAGGCTCGCAGGTTCAGGTATGGGAAACGCTGGAAGGCAAAACCACCCTCGACGGTTTCGACGCCGTCATCAACCTTGCCGGTGAGCCGATCGCGGACAAACGCTGGACGAAAGAACACAAAGCCCGGTTATGTGAAAGCCGCTGGCAGCTCACTGAAAAACTGGCGACGCTGATTAATGCCAGTCAGACGCCGCCTTCAGTCTTCATTTCCGGTTCAGCGGTCGGGTATTACGGCGATCAGGGGCAGGCGCTGGTGCCGGAAGATGAGCCGCCGAACAAGCAATTTACCTGGCAACTGTGCGCCCGCTGGGAAGCCCTGGCGATGTCCGCTCAAAGCCCGTCCACGCGAGTTTGTCTGCTGCGAACCGGGATCGTACTGGCCGAAAAAGGCGGTGCGCTGGCAAAAATAGTGCTGCCCTTCCGCGCCGGTCTCGGTGGTCCGATCGGCGATGGTCAGCAATATATGCCGTGGATCCACATCAATGACATGATTGACGGGATCCTTTTCCTCCTCGCCCACGAAACGCTCTCAGGGCCGTTCAATATGGTATCGCCTTACCCGGCACGTAATGAACAATTCAGCGCCCTGCTCGGGCAAGTCCTCCACCGTCCGGCGTTTATGCGCGCACCGGCGCCTGTGGTTCGTTTGCTGATGGGGGAATCAGCGGTGCTGGTGCTGGGAGGTCAGCGAGCCGTGCCACGCAGACTGGAAGTCGCAGGGTTTGAGTTTAAGCATCAGGAATTGAAGGAAGCACTGGAGGATTTGCTGGCGTGAAGGGTTTGGCAGCCTTCAACCTGCCGTACCAGACCGGGGATGTTTCGGTTTCTCAATAACTGAGATTACTTAACTTTCTGCATCGAAACCGCCCAAAGGAGGAAAGTGCTTTTCCTCCTTTGGATTCCTCCTCGCTTTTTCAACAAGCGCTTCGCTCGCTGGCTATGTTTCAGCTATCACTGCGACAGGCTGGAAATCTTGCCGCTGCGCGGTGCATTCTCTCGGTCCTGAAGCCTTGGTCTTCAGGCCGCTCCGTTCAGCAAGATTTCTGAATCGCCCGCACGTTCTTAAATTCAAAAACAGAGAGGTTTTATCTTTTAGAAATGTTGATTGGCGTGCTCAAAA
>NZ_JYDG01000067.1:0-29197 GCF_003263545.1 Rahnella sp. AN3-3W3 | reverse complement strand
CGTGTGATGGAGGTCGTCGATAAGCACTATCATATTGCTACCGATCACTATGGCGAAAATTTTGTCTGGCTATCTGCCGGTCAGCGTGCCGACTGGAATAGCTATCGCTTACCAGCAACAGAAAATGATATCCGGCTGGTTGATGCCATTCCCAGCGAAGAACTGTGCGCGCTGGCGCTGGACACCAGTGGAGAGAACAAGATTGCTGAAATGGCTAAATCACTCGGCATTAAACGTCTGACGACTCAGGCAAGACAAAAGCTTGAATCTTTACTCTGATAATTCACTGGATTCTCAGGGTTAATTACTGACTGAGCCCGACCAGAAACGCCCGCTTAAGGAAACTTAAGCGGGCGTTTTGCTTTGGTGTGTATCACTCTTCACCTGCCCGACAGGTCGCCACCTGCTTTAAAATTCGTTATCATCCGCTCCCACTCTTCCGCCGGTTAGTCTGATGTCTGCGATTATTGATACCTTTATTGCCCCGCCGTGCCATGAAACGATTGAGATCCTCTTTCAGGACGAGCATCTGGTGCTTATCAATAAACCCTCCGGACTACTTAGCCTCTCGGGGAAAAATCCGCAAAATTTGGATTCTGTTCATCACCGGCTGGTAAAGCTATTCCCCGGTTGCACCCTGATCCATCGTCTGGATTTCGGCACTTCCGGTCTGATGGTGCTCGCCCGTAATAAAGCGATAAATGCTGCCCTCTGCCAGCAGTTCAGCCAGCGCACCGTGACCAAAATCTACAGCGCATTGCTCTGCGGGCATTTGCAAGATGATGAAGGGGTGATAGACGCGCCGATTGCCAAAGACCCGGCGCTGTTCCCGCTGATGTCGATTTGTGCAATCACTGGCAAGCCTGCCCGCTCCGGCTATCAGGTGGTTGAGCGCTTTTATCATGAGCTGGAGGACGGAACGTCGCTGCCGTTAACACGGGTTCAGCTGATGCCGGAAACCGGGCGCACTCACCAGCTTCGCATCCACTGCCAGCAGATGGGGCATCCTATTTTGGGCTGTGACCTCTACGGTGGTCGCCTGCTGCCCGGCACTGAACAGACTCCGCGACTGATGCTGCACGCCAGCGAACTGCACTTTGTACACCCTTTCAGCCTGGAGCGGATAGAAGCCCGCAATACCAGCCCGTTCTGAATGAGAAATTTCCTGTAAAACCCCTGTCAGCCCCCTTCTCCGCATTAAATTCCCTTCACTTTGCAAAAGCGTTTTTAACCTGACGGTTGACGCTGTAGTCTCAGTAGCGGTTTTATTTAGCTGCGCGCCAGATGAAACCCGCTTAACTGTTTTAATAAACAAAAACGCTAATAACTAAAAGTTTAGAAATCTGAGGAACAGACAGGACAATTATGGACTCCATGCTCACCGCCCCCCGCCCCGATGAGGAGATAATTTTACATAACCGTGCCCGCCGGGCTGCCTGGGGCAGCTTCGTTGGCGCAGTCGTAGACTGGTTCGATTTTCTGCTGTACGGCATCACCGCAGCGCTGGTGTTTAACAGCGAGTTCTTCCCGCAAATCGACCCGGCAATGGGCACGCTCGCCGCATTTGCTACTTTCGGCGTCGGCTTTCTCTTTCGCCCGCTCGGCGGCATTGTCTTCGGCCATTTCGGCGATCGTCTGGGCCGTAAACGGATGCTGATGATGACCGTCTGGATCATGGGCATCGCCACCGCCTGCATCGGTATTCTCCCCTCTTTTGCAACAATTGGCTGGTGGGCTCCGGCGCTGCTGGTCACGCTGCGCGCTATTCAGGGGTTTGCCGTCGGGGGTGAATGGGGCGGCGCAGCGTTACTGGCCGTCGAAAGTGCGCCTGCCGGGAAAAAAGCCTTCTACAGCAGTGGTATTCAGATGGGGTATGGCGTAGGCCTGTTACTCGCAACCGGTCTGGTGTCTTTGATAAGCAGCCTGACAACGGATGCGCAGTTCATGAGCTGGGGCTGGCGGTTGCCGTTCCTGTTCAGTGTTGTGCTGGTACTCGGCGCGCTGTGGGTGCGTAACGGTATGGAAGAGTCGGTCGAGTTTGAACGCGCTCAGGAAGAGCAACCAAAAGAAGCAAAAAAACGCTTACCGGTATTCGAAGCACTGTTTCGCCATCCCGGCGCATTTCTGAAAATCATCCTCCTGCGCCTGTGTGAATTGCTGACGATGTACATTGTCACCGCGTTCGCACTTAACTATTCGACGCACAACCTTGGGATGTCGCGTGAACTGTTTCTGAATATCGGACTGCTGGTCGGCGGTATTAGTTGCCTGACAATTCCTCTGTTTGCCTGGCTTGCAGACCGTTTCGGGCGTCGCCGCATTTACATTACCGGCGCACTCGTTGGCGCACTGAGCGCCTTCCCGTTCTTTATGGCGCTGGAAGCCCGCTCCATTATCGGCGTAGTGATCTTCTCGTTGCTGCTGGCAAATATCGCCCACGATATGGTGGTCTGCGTCCAGCAACCGATGTTCACGGAAATGTTCGGCGCAGGTTACCGCTACAGCGGTGCGGGTGTGGGTTATCAGGTCGCCAGCGTGGTGGGCGGTGGATTTACGCCGTTTATTGCCGCTGCGTTGCTGAATTTCTCCGGAGGAGAATGGCATTCTGTCGCCATCTATCTGATGGCCGGTTGTGTGCTCTCGGCCCTCACGGCGATGTTTATGAAAACGTCTCAGCCGCACTGAACCGCCCCCTGTTAAAAAAGCATCATCCGGAACAGTTGCGCGAATAAAACATTGGCGGCACCGCGCAGACAAGCCATATTTAAAGTGAATGATGACGAACGAAGCACAAAGGAAAACGTATGGATAACAAGTCCCTCACCGCTTCACAGGCGATTGAGAAGCTCGAAGAGATGTATAACAGCTCTGTGGCCGCATTGCGGGTGGCGATTAAAGACTTCATCGTTGAGGGGACACTGCCTGACATCAGTGCGCGTGCCGCCGGGCTGTTTGTTTACCCGGAACTACGTGTCACCTGGGACGGCGTAACGCCCGCTAAAAATCCGACCCGCGCCTATGGTCGTTTTTCCCATCCAGGCCGTTATGCCAACACCATCACGCGCCCTGAGTTGTTCCGTCACTATCTGCTCGAGCAGCTGTCCCTGCTGGAAGATGAATATGAAGCGGTAATTGAAGTCGTCCCTTCTCAGCAGGAAATCCCGTATTCCTACGTGATTGACGGCTCCGATCTTATGCTTGACCGCTCAATGAGCGCGGGTCTGGCGAAGCATTTTCCGACCACCGAACTCTCGCAAATTGGCGATGAAACCGCAGATGGCCTCAGTTATCCCGGCGATATCTTCCCGCTGTCGCATTTTAATGCCCTGCGGGCGGACTTCTCGCTGGCGCGCCTGCGTCATTACACCGGCACACTGATCGAACACTTCCAGCCGTATGTACTTTTCACCAACTACACCCGCTACGTGGATGAATTCGTCAGCTGGGCGTGCGCGCAGATTGCCGATCCTGAAAGTCCTTACGAGGCGCTGGCCTGCGCGGGCAGTGTGTTCATTACCGCAGAGACGCAGAATCCGGAACAGGCAGTGTCAGATCTGGCCTGGAAAAAGCATCAGATGCCTGCCTATCACCTGATGGCCCGCGACGGCTCAGGTATTACGCTGGTGAATATCGGCGTGGGTCCGGCGAACGCCAAAACCATTTGCGATCACCTTGCCGTATTACGGCCACACGTCTGGCTGATGATTGGTCACTGCGGTGGATTACGTGAAACGCAGTCGATTGGTGATTATGTTCTGGCACACGCCTATCTGCGTGACGATCACGTTCTGGATGCCGTTCTGCCGCCGGATATTCCTATCCCGAGCATCGCTGAAGTGCAGCGCGCACTATACGACGCGACCAAAAAGATGAGCGGAATGCCGGGTGAGGAAGTGAAGCAACGGCTGCGCACCGGTACGGTTGTGACCACCGATGACCGTAACTGGGAATTACGTTACGCCGCGTCAGCATTGCGCTTTAATCTCAGCCGCGCCGTGGCCGTCGATATGGAAAGTGCGACAATTGCCGCGCAAGGTTACCGTTTCCGTGTGCCTTACGGCACGTTGCTGTGCGTATCGGATAAGCCATTGCACGGTGAAATCAAACTGCCGGGCCAGGCGAACAAATTCTACGAAGGCGCCATTTCAGAACATCTGCAAATTGGCATCTGCGCTATCGACCTGCTGCGCGCCGAAGGCGATCATCTGCATTCACGCAAATTGCGCACGTTTAATGAGCCGCCTTTCCGCTGATAACCACCCTGAACTCCCCTGAATAGTTCGGGTTGCAGACAGGCGGCAAGTTTGATAATCCCGATGAGCTGACATTCAGTCAGTGATTCGGGTTGTTAAACGCAGCCAGCGCATCTGCGGCACGAAATATGACGGGGAATTAAGGATTTCCATAAAAAGACTTTGCATATTGCGGAGTCTTTTACCATCATAAATTAAAACGCTGTTCTACTTTCTTCCATACTGGAACTCTCTTGCAAAACGTCATCGTCTCTTTGCGCAAAGCCATCGAGCGCACGCCCTGGTATCCGAAACGGCGTTCTTACCGCACGTTGTTCTGGCGCGAAATAACGCCCCTCGCTGTCCCGATCTTTTTTGAGAATGCCTGCGTCCTGCTGATGGGCGTACTGAGTACTTTTCTGGTCAGCTGGCTGGGTAAAGAAGCGATGGCGGGCGTTGGCCTGGCCGACAGTTTTAACATGGTGGTGATTTCGTTCTTCGCGGCGGTCGATCTGGGGACGACCGTTGTCGTTGCCTTCAGTCTGGGGAAACTCGACCATGAACGCGCCCGCGCTGCTGCCCGTCAGTCGCTGGCCATCATGACCGTTTTCGCGGTGCTTCTGGCCATACTTTTGCAATTTTCCGGGCATGTGATTATCGACATGATCGCCGGAAATGCGGAGCCGGAAGTCAAAGAACTGGCGCTGTCTTATCTGCAAATGAGTAGCTGGAGTTATCCGGCGGCGGCCATCGCACTGATAGGTTCCGGTGCGCTGCGGGGTGCGGGCAACACTAAAATCCCGATGTTACTAAATGGTGGGATGAACATCCTCAATCTGGTGATCAGCAGCGTGCTGATTTACGGCTGTTTTGGCTGGCACGGTCTGGGCTTTATCGGCGCCGGTCTGGGGCTGACTATCGCCCGTTATTTCGGTGCGATTGCGGTCATTGTTGTGCTGATGGTCGGTTTCAACCCTTCGCTGAAAATCTCCCTGAAAAGTTATTTCCTGCCACTTAATACCAATATTTTGCGTGAAGTGCTGGGCATCGGTATCCCGGCCAGTATTGAATCCGTGCTGTTTAACGGCGGTAAATTACTGACACAGGTTTTTGTGGCGGGCATGGGCACCAATGTCATTGCCGGTAACTTTATTGCCTTCTCGATTGCCGCACTGATCAACCTGCCGGGGAATGCGCTGGGGTCAGCTTCTACCATCATCGTTGGTACGCGCCTGGGTAAAGGGCAAATTGCTCAATCCGAGCGCCAGCTGCGCCACATTTTCTGGTTATCCACTTTTGGGCTTTGCGTGCTGGCGTTCCTTTCCGTGCCGTTTGCCGGATTGCTGGCGCGGTTTTACACCAATGAACAAGACGTTATCGACGTCGTAAAAATCCTCATCTGGCTGAACGCCGCCTTTATGCCTTTCTGGGCCGCGTCCTGGGTATTACCTGCAGGACTAAAAGGCGCACGTGACGCACGTTTCACCATGTACGTCTCGATGCTCGGCATGTGGGGTTGTCGTATTGTGGTGGGCTATTTCCTCGGTATTGTTCTTGGTTTTGGCGTGGTCGGCATCTGGCTGGGGATGTTCCTCGACTGGATCGTGCGCGGGATATTCTTTTACTGGCGCATGGCGAGCGGTCGCTGGCTGTGGAAATACCCGAAAACTAAAAGAACCGAATAGTTTTGACTGCTACGCCCGCCGGTACATCCGGCGGGGATGGCCAATTTTCCCGTACAGCATTTCAACTTTCAAATCCCCTTTCTGCACACAATGTTCAAGATAGCGCCGGGCGGTGGTTTTACTCAAACCGGTTTCACTGACCACTTCATCCACTGAATAGCAACGCCCACCCTCCTGGATAAAGATGCCTTCCACCAGATTCAGCGTATTTTCCTCGATGCCTTTATTGCCTGCTTTCTGTGTAAAATCCTTCGCCTGTAGCTGGTAAAGACTGTCGACGTTTTGCTGATCCACCACTTTCCAGGCACGCTGTGTCTGGCTGAACTGAATAAAACGCTCCAGCGATTGTTGCAGCCGGTTCCACGACACAGGCTTTAAAATATAATCAAAAGCCCCGCAGCGGATCGCCTGACTGCACGTGTTCATGTCACTGGCCGCTGTAATAAAGATCACCGAACAGTGGGTCTTTTTAAGCAGGTCATTTTCAATTAATGAAATGCCCTGACCGTCAGGTAAATAGTTATCCAGCAGCAGGAGCTGCGGTCGTTTTGCTTCTATAAGTTCTCTGGCTTCGCGCAACGTTGTTGCTACGCCCGCCAGTCTCAGCCAGGGATGATTGTCTATAAGTTCGGCATAAAGCTGTGCCAGCCGGTTTTCATCTTCCACAATCATTACGTCAATTATTTCAGCTTGCATCATTTACTCACTTCCGTATTTTCCGGTTGAAGGTACTCTGCTGTATGACCTGGAACTCCGTTACCGTTGGGGATAAAAACAGAGAAAACAGCACCGGTTGGCACATTGTCGGAAACCTCAATACTGCCGCCAGCATGGCTGACATAGCTGGCGACCAGATGCAGCCCCAGGCCGTGATCTCCTTCCGGCTTTGAAGTCACACCCATCGAAAATATGTCTTCCCGCCGTTCCTGCGTAATACCCACTCCGTGATCTGCCACTTCAATCACCAGTTCATCCTGGCTGCAAACGATATACACCTCGACCGGCCCTGCCTCGCTACCGCGCAGCAGCGTAGCTTCAATGGCGTTATCCAGCAGGTTTCCGATAACTGACATCAGCTCAGTTTCACTCAGTGTTGCCGGCAGCATTATGAGCATGGATCGCAAAGTGCTGATCCAGGGTTTCATGCGCATCTTCTTCCCCATGCTGTGCGGCGAAGTGGTCGGCATGTTAACCGGCATGGGCGTTGGCCTGGCGCTGGGCATGGAACCCTTCCAGATTTTCTTCTTCCTGATCCTGCCGATTATGGCCGGTGGCGTCGGTGAAGGGGCTATCCCACTTTCGATCGGTTACGCGGCATTACTGCATATGGATCAGGGTGTGGCGCTGGGTCGCATTCTGCCGATCGTCATGCTGGGTGGTCTGACCGCTATCGTTATTTCCGGCTCACTCAATCAGTTAGGTAAACGCTATCCGCATCTGACCGGCGAAGGCCAGTTGATGCCGACGTCCAAAAATGCCACCGCTGACAGCAGCAAACTGAGCAGCACCAGCGGTAAAGTTGATGTCACCACCATTGCCGCAGGCGCGTTACTGGCCGTTCTGCTTTATATGGTGGGCATGCTGTTACACAAACTGATTGGTCTTCCTGCACCTGTCGGCATGCTGTTTGCGGCGGTTGCGCTGAAACTGGCGCACGGCGTTTCACCACGCCTGCTGGAAGGTTCTCAGGTGGTTTACAAATTCTTCCAGACATCTGTTACCTATCCGATTCTGTTCGCCGTGGGTGTGGCAATCACACCGTGGAATGAACTGGTCGCCGCATTCACCCTTTCTAATCTTTTGGTCATCGTCAGCACCGTTGCGGCGCTGGTTGCGACCGGTTTCTTCGTTGGCAAGAAAATTGGTATGCACCCGATTGATGTTGCCATTGTCTCCTGCTGCCAGAGCGGTCAGGGCGGAACCGGTGATGTCGCGATCCTCACAGCCGGTAACCGTATGCAACTCATGCCATTTGCGCAAATCGCCACCCGCATCGGCGGCGCGATCAATGTCTCCGTGTCGCTGCTGGTGCTCGGCAACTTCCTCGTCTGAGGCTGTGTGAAATCTCTTTAAATCAGGACCTAATATGAAACTGGCAAGCTATCTCTATCAGGGGCGCAAGTCCTACGGCATTGCGACCGACAAGGGCATGATCGACCTTGGTCGTCATCTCGGGAAGCGTTATCCGGATCTCAAAGCCCTGCTGGCAGGCAATGCGCTGTCGCAGGCTCAGGAACTCGCCGCCCTGCCCGCTGATCTGGATTTCACCGACATCACGTTTCTGCCGGTGATTCAGAATCCGGAGAAAATTCTCTGTGTCGGCATGAACTACGCCGAAAAGCGCAAAGAGTTTGATCAGCATAATCCGGCACCGACGCTGTTTGTGCGTTTCGCTGACTCTCAGACAGGTCATGCCTCTCCCATCATCAAACCGAGCCGTTCCGTTGAGTTTGACTATGAAGGTGAACTGGCGGTGATCATCGGTTCTGCGGGGGAAAATATCGCACGTGAAGACGCCCTGTCGCATGTCGCCGGATACAGCTGTTACATGGACGGTTCCGCCCGCGACTGGCAGCACACGTGGTTTACCGCCGGTAAAAACTGGCGTCAGACCGGGGCATTTGGGCCGTGGATGACCACCGCCGATGAGATCCCCGATCCGCACACGCTGGCAATCCGTACCTGGCTCAACGGCAATATGGTGCAGGACGACAACACCTGCAGCATGATCCACAAAGTGGCTGAACTGATTGAATACATCAGCACCTTTACCTCGCTTCATGCCGGTGACGTAATCATCACAGGTTCACCCGGCGGTGTGGGCAAAAAACGTGTGCCGCCGCTGTTTATGAAACCCGGCGACCGCATTGAAGTGGAAATCGAAAAGATTGGTCATCTGAGCAATGTGATTGTCGCAGCAGACATGAAGATTGCCCCCCATCGTCACGCGAGCCCGGCTTATGTTCAGTCGTAATACGCCTGACTTTCACGTCATCTCTGTCAGCAAGCCACCAAAAGGCATGCTTGAGGACATTCGTGCCCTGCTTCAGCAAAGTCAGCTGGGCATGGATGATGACATTGAACAGTTTGTGGTGGCCTGTTCAGGCCACCGTTTAGTCGGCTGCGCAGGTCTGGTCAGTAACACCATTAAATGCGTCGCCGTCGCGTCCGGCTGGCGCGGTGAAAATCTCAGCGCCAGATTGCTCGGTGAAGTTGAGAACCTGGCGGTTCAGCGCGGTAATTTTCATCTGTTTCTCTATACCCGCCCTGCCAATCTGGAGCGTTTTCGCGGCTGCGGATTTTATCCGCTGGTGCAGTGGGATGATGTGGCCGTACTGATGGAAAACACGCCGGTAGGTATCAGTCATTACTGTCGTTCGCTGCAACGTCACCTTCACCACGGTCAGCGTATCGGTGCGGTGGTGATGAATGCTAATCCGTTTACCCTCGGCCACCGTTATCTGGCAGAACAGGCGGCCGCCACTTGTGACTGGCTGCACGTGTTTGTGGTCAGCGAAGACGTGTCGTATTTCCCGTTTCAGGAACGGCTTGAAATGGTGCGTCAGGGCGTCGAGGATTTGCCTAACGTGACCGTACATGCCGGTTCGGAATATCTGATTTCGCGCGCGACCTTTCCCGGTTATTTCCTCAAGGATGCCGGTCTGGTCAATCAGGCATGGAGCGTGATGGATTTGCTGATTTTTCGTCAATACATCGCACCGGCATTAAGCATTACCCATCGGTTTGTCGGCAGCGAGCCTTTTTGTCCGGTCACCCATCAGTACAACTGCGACATGCATGACTGGCTGGAAACGCCGGGCCGCTCGGCCTCACCGCCACTGGGCGTTATCGAATTGCCACGGAAACGCCATGCCAGCGGCAGAGCCATTTCCGCATCCGAAGTGCGTGCATTGCTCAAAACGCAGCAGCTGGCCCGTATACGCGACATCGTTCCGCCCGGCACTTATGCGCACCTGAAACAGCATTATTGCGTCACGGCGGCGGTTGAAACGACGTACGACGACGCACTCACTATTTCACCCTCACTTTGTTAACTGCAGGAAAAACGAATGAAAATTATGAAGGAGGCGCTGGCAGGAACGGTTGAATCCAGCGATTTGCTGGTAAAAATCGCCCCGGCCAGTGAGCTGACGGTGATCATCAACAGTGAAGTCATCAAACAGTTTGGCGACCAAATCCGCAGCGTCGTCAATGAAACACTCAGCGCCCTCGCGGTCACTGAAGGTTTGCTGATTATCGACGACAAGGGCGCGCTTGATTGTGTGATCCGCGCGCGCGTTCAAAGTGCGGTGATGCGTGCTGCACAAGCCGAAGAGATTAACTGGGAGACATTACGATGAAGAAACTGCGCCGCAGTATGCTGTTCCTGCCCGGAGCCAGCGCCGCCATGCTCTCCACCGCGTTTATCTATCGCCCGGACTCCATCATGTTTGATCTCGAAGATGCTGTTTCCCTGCGCGAAAAAGATACCGCACGCATTCTGGTATTTCATGCGCTGCAACACCCGATGTATCGCGATATTGAAACCGTAGTGCGCATCAATCAGCTCAGCACACCGTTTGGCCTTAAAGATTTAGAAGCCGTAGTACGCGCGGGCGTGGATGTCGTACGTTTGCCGAAAACTGATACGCCGGAAGATATCTTTGAGCTGGAAGCACATATAGAGCGCATCGAAAAAGAGTGTGGTCGCGAAGCGGGCTCCACCAAAATTATGGCCGCCATTGAATCGGCCATTGGCGTGATCAATGCCGTGGCGATCGCCCGCTGTTCACCGCGCCTGATCGGCATCGCACTGGCAGCTTTCGATTATGTGATGGATATGCAGACAGAACGCGGCGACGGCACAGAGCTGTTTTATGCCCGTTGCGCCGTGCTGCACGCGGCCCGTGCGGCGGGCATTGATGCCTTCGATGTGGTGTATTCCGACATCAACGATGAAGCCGGTTTCCTGCGCGAAGTCGAACTGATCCGCAAAATGGGCTTCAACGGAAAATCCCTGATCAATCCGCGTCAGATTGAGTTGCTGCATAACGCTTACGCGCCGACCCCGGAAGACGTGGATTACGCGAAACGGGTGATTGCCGCCGCCGAAGAAGGTGAACGCAAAGGGCTGGGGGTGATTTCACTCAACGGCAAGATGATCGATGGGCCGATCATTAATCACGCGCAGGTAGTGCTGGAACGCGCCAGTGCGTCTGGCGTCCGCCGTTAGCCCTCAAATTTGCACAGGAATATCAATACAATGAGTCATTTAACTGAAATGTTGCACAGCGAATATCCGCAGTTAAAACACCTGGTTGCCTTTGACGGTGCGCACAGGACGACACCTTATCTTTCTGATCCCGATGCCCGTCAGCACCGTAAACTTTGCACTTCACTGGAACAGGCGATTGCCCGCAGCGGCCTGAAAGACGGTATGACCATTTCCTTCCACCACGCGTTTCGTGAAGGCGATCAGGTCATTAATAACGTAGTCGCTATGCTTTCAAAACTCGGCTTTAAAAATCTCACGCTGGCGTCCAGTTCGCTGATGTCCTGCAATGATGCGCTGATCGAACATATCCGCAGCGGTGTCATCAGCCGGATTTACACCTCCGGAATGCGCGGCAAACTGGCTGACGCTATTTCTCACGGACTGATGGAAGAACCGGTACAAATTCACTCGCACGGCGGGCGGGTAAAATTACTACAGGATGGCGAACTGAACATCGATGTCGCATTTCTCGGTGTACCGTACAGTGACGAATTCGGTAACGCCAACGGCACACACGGAAAATCCTGCTGCGGTTCGCTGGGCTACGCGATGGTCGATGCACAATTCGCTAAAACTGTGGTGCTGCTGACAGAAGAACTGGTGCCCTTCCCGAATATGCCCGCCAGCCTGCTACAGGATCAGGTGGATTACATCGTCAAAGTCGAGCAGGTCGGTGATCCGGCCAAAATCAGCGTCGGTGCCGCCCGTGTCACCAGCAACCCGCGGGAGCTGATGATTGCCCGCACGGCCGCTGAAGTCATCGAATTTTCAGGCTATTTCAAACCCGGATTTTCGATGCAAACCGGATCCGGCGCAGCGGCCACAGCCTGCACCCGTTTCATGGAAGAAAAAATGGAACGCCACCAAATAACCGCCCGTTTTGCCCTCGGCGGTATCACTGGCAGCCTGGTGGATTTACATGAAAAAGGGCTGATTGAAACGTTGCTCGATACACAATGTTTTGACGGTCAGGCGGCGGCATCGCTCAGCCGTAATCCGCAACACATCGAGATTTCCACCAACGTCTATGCCAATCCGGGAGCCAAGGCGGCGAGTTGCGATCAGCTGGATATCGTTATTCTGAGCGCACTTGAAATCGACACCGGTTTCAATGTCAACGTGATCACCGGTTCCGACGGCGTGATGCGCGGTGCTTCCGGCGGTCATTGCGATGTGGCCAGTGCCGCCAATCTGACCATTGTCGTCGCGCCGTTGCTGCGCAGCCGCATTCCGACGGTCGTCCGCCGGGTCACGACCCGCGTGACACCGGGGGAAAGTATTGATGTGCTGGTGACCGATCACGGTATCGCCGTCAATCCTGCGCGACCGGAGATCCGCCAGCGGCTGGAAGACGCAGGGATGAAAGTGATGGATATCGAAGCGTTATACCAGCGCGCCATTTCTCTGAGCGGTGAGCCGAAACCGATTGAATTCACCGACCGCGTCGTCGGCGTGATCCGCTATCGCGACGGCAGCGTGATCGACGTCGTTCATCAGGTCAGAGAGGACGCATAATGACTACTGTGACGCCTGCACCCGCAGGCTTCAGTCTGGAGGATTTGCTGGCCGCAAAGGAACTGCGCGCCAGACGGCAAACCGACTGGCTGACACAATTCGAACAACCGCTGATTTCACTCACGCTGGTGACGCCGGGACCGGTGAAAGATTCTGTTGCCTGGCGCGAGATCATGCGCGAGGCGCTGCAACAAGCCAAAGTCATGCTGCGCCAACACGGCTGGCCGGTGCTGAAACAGGAGGTTTTCTGGCTACCGACGGGTGCGGAAGCGTTCTGGTGTGTGAAGCATTCTGCCCCTGAAATGAAAGCGGCTACAGTTGCGCTGGAGCAATCGCACGCCCTCGGGCGTTTATGGGATTTCGATGTTATCTGTCCGCAGGCAGGCGTTGTTGGCCGCCGTTCGCTGGATAATGCCAGCCGCCGCTGTCTGGTTTGCGACGGCCCCGCCCACGCGTGCGCCCGCTCGCGTAAACATCCGCTGTCTGAAGTGATGCAAAAAGTGGAGGCGCTGATTGATGGCTGGCATCGCATACTCTGAACCCCTTTCTGCTGTCTGCATTGCCACGCTGGCGGCTGACGCCCTGCGCAGCGAAGTCTGGCTGACACCGAAACCAGGGCTGGTGGACAGCATCAATAAGGGCTCGCACAGTGACATGGATTTGCCGCTTTTTTTGCGCAGCATCGATGCCATCACGCCGTGGCTGTATCAGTTTTACGCTCTCGGTCAGCAGGATTTTTTGCAACCTGCGAAGGCAATGCTGATGCGCATCCGTCCGACCGGGATTGCCTGTGAACAGGCCATGTTCGGCGCCACACAGGGCGTGAATACGCACAAAGGCGGTATTTTTTCGCTAGGACTGTTATGTACAGCGGCTGGCAGGATCAGCGCGCATCGCCATCCACTGACCCGTCGCGGGATATGTCGCGAAGTGGCTGCCATGACACAAGGGCTGATTGAGCGTGAACTGCAAAGCTGTCGCCAGCCGTTGACGGCGGGTGAACGGCTGTTTGTGGCACACGGCATGACCGGAGCACGCGGCGAAGTGCAGAGCGGATTCCTCACCTTGCGCCGTCACGTTTTACCTTACTGGTATCAGGAAAATAATCCTGAGCGCCGCAGCCTGAATGCCCTGCTGCGTCTGATGGCGTATAACCCTGACACTAATCTGGTATCACGTGGTGGTCTGAACGGACTGCATTTCGTGCAGGATTATGCCCGCCGGTTGCTGAAAAAAGGCTGGCAGAAAGAGGATTTGCAGGAGATGGACAGGCAGCTGATTGCCCGCCATCTCAGCCCCGGCGGCAGTGCTGATTTACTGGCAATTGCCAACGTGCTGATGGCTTTTCCGACATGAACGCGATGTCAGAAATGAACCTGAGACGTTTGCCGCGCAACTGGCGGCAAACCGTTCTTATTAACTGCGCAACAGGTCATCCGGTGTAGCGTTACTCAACAATACGGGTTTGGGTTGCCGGTGCAGGCTGAGATTTTTGGCAACACAGAAAAACCATCACCAGCAGCGGGATCCAGCCCAGCACAATGCCCAGCGTGATTTTCATCCAGACATACGTTTCCGGTGACGCGTATTCCATCAGGATGGAATTCAGCAAACGCGAGACTATACCTGCCAGATAAACACCGCCAAACCACCAGCCGGAGCGGTTAATGTCATGCATGCGCCTGACGCCGACCGCCAGCAGCGGTAATGCCGTCGCCAGCGCAAACAGGGTATAAGCGACGCCCGCGTAGAAAACGCTGTAAGGATTTCCCACCACCGTGAACCCGAATGACACACTCATTGTCAGCAAAATAATTATCAGCAAATTGCCCAGCGCAAAGGTCCAGAACTCCTTGCGGCTCGCACGTCCCCGGAAATCCACATACTTTTTCCAGCCCTGCACATAACTCTGCCATAACGTCATTGCTTCACTTCCTTTTGCTGTTCAGTCGTCTGCTTAACATAGTCCGGGGATTTAACCGGTTTATCACTGGCCGCGCAACTGCCTGGCCAGAATATCGAGCTGGTCGGCTATCTGATTAAGATCCTTATCTTGCACACCCGGCGCACTGGCAGAGTTTCTTACCACCAGTCTGGCGGGCAGCACTTTGGAAGGCATCCCGTCATTGTCATCAGCCAGCAGATGCTCAACCGCTTCTTTACTTTGCAAATCGAGATCCAGCGATACCGTGGTCAGCGCCGGATGGAAAAATGCACTGTCATACGTATCGTCATAGCCCACGATAGAAACCTGCTGCGGGATAGCCACATTGTGCTGATGCAACGCGCTGATCACGCCCAGCGCCATCTGGTCATTCCCGACAAGTATGGCGGTAAACTGCGGTGTTTCGCGCAGCATCTGTAATGCGCTGTAATAACCACTTTTTGCGCTCCAGTCACCGTGGATCACGGTCACCGGCACAATGCCCTTTTCTTCCAGCGTTTCCTGCCAGCTTTGCAGCCGCAAACGTGAGGAAACCGAATCATCCGGCCCCGCCAGTAAAGCAAACTCACGGTGTCCCAGACTCAGCAAATATTCCACGCTGGCCCGTGAGCCGTCCGCCGGATTGAAGCAGACATTGAATACCGGACTGGTCGGATCGACATCTAAAAACAGACAAAGAATGTCGCGGTTATTTTCATAAATTCGCTCCGCCTCGGCACTTTCCAGCGGGATATTAATGATGACCTTTTCGACGCGCTGTGATTTCAGCTCGTTAATGGAGTCCTGAATGCTCTGATTGACGTCTTCATTAATCATGGAAATCAGCACCTGATACCCGGCCTGATGAGCATATTTCTTCACAGAAGCGGCAATCTGTGACGGCGCGTGCAATGCCAGCGATGTCGTCACCAGTCCGATGGTAAAGCTCTGTTTTCCAACCAGTTGCTGCGCCAGCCGGTTTGGCACGTAGCGCAATACTTCAATGGCCTGTTCGACCTTCAGACGCGTGGCGTCTGAAACATTGGCCGACTTGTTTAAAACCCGCGACACCGTCTGATACGAAACACCGGCATAGCGGGCAACATCTTCTAATGTCGAACTTTTTGATTTCATTCTTTCCCCAGACCGCAACCCGTGATTTTGCATAATTCTATGATAATCGAGCCAAAGTACGGGATCTCATTTAAAAGTTCAATCCGGACACTCTCCGGCTGCATAAGTTATACGTTAACATTGCATACAATCGTGATTTACATCACTTCAACTTTATCTTTAGCGCATAAGTTGTAGACATATATCACATTTCACAATATGTAAAATTGATCATTATTGTTTCTGGGTATCTTATACATTTCGTAAATGTGAACGTCATACAATCATAAGGAAAAAAAATGAAACACAACTTACGCACTCTGGCTGTGGCGGTTTCGCTCGCCATCACAGCAGGCCCTGCAATGGCTAATGATATTGATTTTCATGGATATCTGCGTTCGGGGCTGGGGGTTTCTGGCGGTGGCAGTCTGGAGCAATTCCAGAAAAACAAGGTCGGGCGTCTGGGCAACGAAAACGACACATACGGCGAAGTAGAACTGGGCAGCGAAGTCTATAAAAAAGACGATGTGAGTTTTTATGTCGATTCGATGGTCAGCATGGTGTCGGACGGTTCGAATGATGATGAAAGCACCGTCGATGACGATGCACAGTTCGGTCTGCGTCAGCTAAATCTGCAAATAAAGGGGCTGGTGCCGTGGGATAAAGATGCGGTGATCTGGGGCGGTAAACGTTACTACCAGCGCCACGACTTGCATATCATTGATACCAAATACTGGAATATTTCCGGTGCCGGTGCCGGTATTGAAAACCTGAAAATGGGCGAAGGCGCGCTTTCTCTGGCGTGGATCCGCGGCGATGCCAATGACGTGGATTACCGCGTGGACGGCAATAACGACGTGAACATCAACTACATCGACGTACGTTATGCCGGCATCAAACCGTGGAGCGGCGCGTGGATGGAAGTCGGTGCCGACTACGCTATGCCAAACCTGTCGCATGATCAGAAAGAGTACGGCGGCCTTTACGACGCGGATAACGGCGTGATGCTGACCGGCGAAATCAGTCAGGATATGTGGGGCGGCTACAACAAACTGGTGTTGCAGTACGCCAACAAAGGTCTGGCGCAGAATATGATTTCGCAGGGCGGCGGCTGGTACGATATGTGGAACTACACCAATGACGCCACCGGTTATCGCGGCATCATCACCGGCCTTATTCCGATCACCAGCAAGTTCAGCCTCAACCACGTGCTGACGTATGGCCATGCCGAAAACATCACCGATTACACCGACACCACTGAGCTGGTATCTCTGGTGGGTCGTGCGCAATACCAGTGGACCGATTATGTGCGTACCATCGGCGAAGTCGGTACCTTCTACCAGAAAGATGATTACAAGAACGGTTCGAACTACAAACAAGGCGGTCAGAAATATACGCTGGCAATGGGCCTGGCAGCCGGTCCGGAGTTTATGTCACGCCCTGAACTGCGCGTGTTCGCGTCTTATCTGAATGATTCTGAGCATGGCGATACGTTTGACGACCATACCAAAGCGGATACGTGGAACTTTGGAGTTCAGGTGGAAGCGTGGTGGTAAATTTCCTTCATTCTTGAAGCTGTTGCTGCGTTGGCTGCGTTTACTCACCCGAATCACTGACTTCAGTCAGCTCATCGGGACTCGCTCACTTGCCGCCTGGCTACAACTCCAATAATTTTGGAAATGTGAAGTCATATTGTACAAAAAGAAATATCCTCATTGTTATACAGCGACAGATAAAAACTTAATTTCTCTTGTAGGGGATCGTTACGTTTTTTCTCCGCACAGCAGCATCGTTATTATATTTTATAAAAAGCAGAAACAATAAAGGCAGCCTTGTGTCGGGCTGCCTTTATTTTTGGCGTTATTTAAATAACAGAGCTTAATTACTTTTTAAGCCAAACTTCTCAGTCATTAATTTTTTCAGGCTGTCGGACTGCTTACCAAATATCGCATGTACTTCCTGACCGATAATCACCACGCCAATCGCGCCGGTTTGCTGGATAGCACCGGAGTTCACCCGTTTGAGTTCTTTTACCGTTACGCGCAGGCGGGTAATACAGGCATCAACATTCACGATATTATCGCGACCGCCGAGCGCATCAATTAATAACGCTACGTCAGTGGAGGGTGGCACTTCATTTTCCGGGGTTTTATTCTTCGCAGAGAATACATGCATAAAGTCTTTAATATTTACCATGATCAACACTCTCTTTCAGGAATGAAAAAAACGTGCAACCGGGAAACCTGATTGCACGTCAGTATTAAAAATAACGGGTTAAGAAATGACAGATAAACGACGCGTCAGGATCTGATAACCAAATGCCGGAAGCGTCAGTTTGCGCGGTAAAGTGCCACCGTGAATCATGTCGCTGTAATCCGCGGTTAACGTGATTGTCTGACTCTGCGCCGTATAGTTTTGCAGGAAGATAAATTCACTTTCACCATCGGTACGACGCGCCGCCGTCATCCCTTCCGGCAGCGTTGCCTCCAGCGCCCGTGGCAGCTTCATTTCCTGCGCCAGCGCGGTGTAAAAATCTGCGTGGAATGTCTGATCGTTTCGGGAGGCCAGATAATATGCCTGCCCTTTGCCAAACAGATTCACCGTTACTGCTGGCGTTCCGGCGTAGAAATCATCACCGTAAGTCGCCAGCGTAGCCGCGCCCTCCAGGTGGATCACTTCACACAATTCACTGGCGCGGTACGGACCGTTTAACCCGAGTGCATTGCCTTCGACGCCGCTGACACTGTTGTGCTGGTCGTCGGTCAGGCTGTCGATTTCTTCCGACCAGATACCGAGCACCTGACGCAATGGCCCCGGGAATCCGCTGAGGAAACACAAATCGCTTTCGTTAACGATGCCGCTCCAGTAGGTCGCGACGAAGCGTCCACCGGCCTGCACGAATGCGGTGATCCGCTCGCCGACGCCTGCACGCACCATATACAGCATCGGCGCGATCACCAGGTCGTAGCCGCTTAATTCGCAGTCGGCGTTGATCACATCCACCGCAATGCCCTGCGCCCACAGCGCACGATAATGTCCGGCGACAGTGTTTTCATATTCCAGCCCCTGATTGCGCGGACCGAGGGAATCGTCCATCGCCCAGCGGCTTTCCCAGTCGAAAATAATCGCCACTTTCGCTTCCACACGGCTGCCCGCTACCGGTGCCAGCGCGGATAAAATTCCGCCCAGTTCCGATACTTCGCGCCCAACGCGGGTATTAATGTGTCCGACGTGATCGACAACCGCGCCGTGGAATTTCTCAGAAGAACCGCGGCTTTTACGCCACTGGAAATACTGCACCGAATCCGAACCGTGAGCGACAGCCTGCAAAGAAGACAGAATATGCATACCCGGCTTTTTCAGTTTGCTGACCGGCTGCCAGTTGGTGAAGCTCGGCGTGGATTCCATCAGTACAAAGGGCTGACCCTGTTTCAGCGTGCGCATCAGATCGTGATACATCGCGGTATACGCCGCCAGGCCGATATCGTCTTTGCGGGTGTGCCACATCGGATAGCTGTCCCACGAGATGAAATCCAGCACGCTGGCAAGTTTCCAGTAATCGTAATCGTAGAAATATTCCATGAAATTAGTGGTTGCCGGTAACGCCGGATTCTCCGCTTTCAGCGGTCGGATTTCCTCGCTGCAAAAACGCGTCACCTGATCGGTGTTAAAACGACGCCAGTCAAGATTCAGACCGTGAACGCCGCTTTCGCCCTGCGGCGATGGCGATTCAATCTGCGCCCAGTCGGTATAGGTGTGGCTCCAGAAGGTGCTCCACCAGGCTTTATTCAGCGCATCGAGCGTGACGTAACGGGCTTTCAGCCAGTCACGAAAACGTTCCTGACAGTGGTTGCAATGACACTCGCCGCCGTATTCGTTGGAAATATGCCAGCCGATCACCGCCGGATGATGGGCGTAACGCTTCGCCAGCGCGCTGTTCATCAGCTGCACTTTTTCGGCATACACGGGCGAACTCATACAGTGATTGTGACGCCCGCCGTGCAGCGCTTTTACGCGGTCGCGTCCCACGCGCAGAACTTCAGGGTATTTTTGCGACATCCATGCAGGCCGCGCACCGCTTGGCGTGGCGAGAAATACCGAGATGCGGTTTTCATGCAACCTGTCCAGCACCTGATCCATCCAGCCAAAGGTGAAATGGCCTTCTTCAGGTTCCAGCGCCGACCAGCTGAAAATCCCGACAGACATGACATTACAGCGAGCCTCTTTCATCATTTCGACATCGCGGATCAGGACATCAGGGCTTTCCAGCCACTGTTCCGGGTTGTAATCCGCGCCATGCAACAGCCCGGAAATCTTACTGCTCAGAAGAGGAAATTTCGTCATGCTTGGGTCCTTAGGAACTTTAAGAAAGTTAAACTCCCCGGCCAATGAAGCCGGGGAAAAAGGGATTAATGGAAGACGTTGATGGAAGGAAGTACCTGACCGTCACAGCTGAACAATGCCTGATTTTCGCGGGCATTGCCCTCTTTCCAGTGGTCGTTGATATAGGTCATACCGGCAGGTGTCGCCCAGCCTGCGCCATCAACGGCGATCCAGGTCGGTTCCCAGTAGAACAACCCTTTGCCGCGATGATCCGGCACGGCGACCAGGCTTTTGATCATGTCGCTGAGGAAATCAGCCTGCCCCTGAACCGTGGCAGGATAGCCGCCGTCTTTAGCTTCTTTTTCGGTGAAGCTGTTTTCAGCGGCGTCGCAGTTTTTGGTGGTGTAGCCGTAGGCCACTTCGACCACGATCACGTCTTTGTTGTAGCGTTTGCTGATGTCATCCATGTTGGCCTGTAAGGCAGAAATCGGGCCGTTCCAGTAGGTGTAAAACGACAGGCCGATGACGTCGTAAGGCACCTTGCGCTGATTGATTTCATCGAACCACCAGCGGAAAGTATCGTTCTTGGTGCCTTCGGCAAGATGCAGCATGATTTTGATATCAGAAGGATTTTTTTCATCAGCGCGGACACCAGCAATCGCGGCGTTCAGCAGTCCGGCCAGACGGTCAAACTCGCCGCCGCCCGCGCCCCAACTTTTGCCCTCCGGCCATAAAATCCCGCCGTTCATTTCATTGCCGACCTGCACCATATCCGGCACGGTGCCCTGCTCGCGGAATTTAGCAATCACTTCGCGGCTGTAATCGTGAATAGTGGTTTTCAGCTGCGGATAATCCATTTTCTCCCAGCTTTTCGGCTTGAACTGCTTACCAGGATCGGTCCAGAAATCGCTGTAATGGAAATCGAGCAGGATTTTAAAGCCCTGCGCTTTGGCACGTTTCGCCAGCTCCAGCGTGGTGGCCAGATCGTTATTGCCGCCGCCGTACGGATGCCCTTGCGCGTCTTTTGGATCCACCCACAAGCGCAGGCGCACGTAGTTGAACCCGTTTTGTCTGAGGATCACCATCGCATCGGTCTGCTTGTGGTTCTGATCGAAGAACTTACCGCCGTGTTTTTCCACATCAATCAGCGTCGAGATATCCGCGCCTTTGATAAAATCCGCCGGGACGTTGGCGACTTTTTTTATCACCACATCCTGTGCCACCGCTGAAAATGACATCGCCAGCAGCACGCAGGCCATTGCGCTTTTTTTGAAAATCTTCTCAGAAAAGAAAGTCATCGGATTATCCTTTTGTACTGCCAGCCGTCAGGCCGGAAACGAAGTATTTTTGTAAGGCGAGATAGAAAATGGCGACCGGCACGGCGATCAGCACCGCACCCGCGGCGTACATGGTGTAGTTGGCACCCATTTTTTGCGCGACCAGGTTGTACAGGCCAATCGGTAAGGTGTACTTATCTGGCGTGCGCAAAATGGTACTGGAGAGAATGAAATCACCCAGCGGTCCGGTGAAGGAAAACAGCGCGATCACCGCCAGTATCGGTTTTGATAACGGCATGATGATTTCGATGAAAATGCGGAAATTACCCGCGCCGTCCATCCGCGCTGATTCATCCAGATCTTTCGGAATCGCGTCCAGATAGCCTTTCATCAGATAGGTGTTCATCGGGATCATGCCGCCGACGTAGATCAGCACCAGTGCCAGATGGCTGTTAATCAGACCGAGCAACTGTGCCAGCACAAAGATGGCGATCAGCGCCGAAAACTGCGGGATCATCTGCAATAACAGGAACAGCATCAGCCCGTCCTTACGGCCTTTAAAGCGAAAGCGCGAGAAGGAATAGGCGGTGAAGCTGACGCAAATCAGCGTCAGGATCATGGTCAGGAAGCTGATTTTCATCGAGTTCCAGTACCAGCCAACGTAATTCACGTCGCCGTTAAACAGGTCTTTGTAATGCTGGAACGACACGTTCTCCGGAATAATTGATGTGCTGAGCAGACTGTTACCGGCGTTCAGCGAGGCGCCGACGGTCCAGATCAGCGGATAAATGATGATCACCGCCACAATCAGCAACAGGAAATAACTCAGACCCAGGCGAATAAACCGGTTTCTTTTAATACTGCTGTTCTTACTCATGCCCTTCTCCCGGTTACGCCATATCATCTTGTTTAAAGGAATTGGTTGAGCGGAATTGCCACAGCGCAATACCGACCACAAATATCGACAGCAAAATCGTAATGGTCGCGGCTATGGCATATTGCGAAGATGACATGGTGAGTTTATATATCCAGGACACCAGAATATCCGTTCCGCCTGCGTTAGAACCGGCTACTGCCGGGCCACCGTTATTAAACAGATAGATAATATTGAAGTTATTAAAGTTGAAGGTGTATTGCGTGATAATAATTGGCGCAATGGAATATAAGACCAGCGGCAGCGTAATGGTTTTCAGTTTCTTCCAGGTACTTGCCCCGTCCATTGTCGCCGCTTCATATAAATCGTTGGGAATAGCCTGCAATACGCCGGTGGTCATCGCAAATACAAACGGGAAACCCAGCCAGGTCTGCATCATGATCAGCGCGGTTTTGGTCCAGAACGGATCCGTCAGCCAGGCTTTCGGTTCAATACCCAAAGCAGCCAGAATGCCGTTGTTAATCACCCCAAACGAGTCATTGAACATACCGGCAAACACCAGAATGGTGACAAAGCCCGGCACCGCCCACGGCAAAATCAGTACGGTGCGGATCAGCGCCTTGAAACGCAAATCTTTCTGGTTCACCAGAATTGCCAGCATCACGCCAACCGTACATTGCAGCGTGGTCGCCAGCACCGTCCAGACCACCGTCCATTGCAAGACGTCCAGCAATGTCGAGCGCCAGATATTCAGCGTGAAGATATTAATAAAGTTTTTGAACCCCACCCAGTCGACTAATTTGGCCGGTGGCGTGTGATACAAATTGTAATTGGTAAACGCAATCGAGAAACCGAATATAATCGGGAAGACCACTACAAACACCAGCAAAATAAAGCCCGGCGTAATCATTAAATACGGAAAACCTTCACGCAGCAGTAAATGATATTGCTTGCGCACGCTGGGTAATTCCAACCCCTGATCGCGACGTTTGCCGTTTGCCCAGGCGTCGCGCAGACTCCAGTAATAAAAGCCCACGCCGAACGCACCAATCAATACGCTGATAATGCCTTTGGCTAACAGGAATATCGAGTTATCACGCGGCACTTCTTCGCCCAGCGTAT
Source organism: Rahnella sp. AN3-3W3 (assembly GCF_003263545.1). NCBI lineage: Bacteria > Pseudomonadati > Pseudomonadota > Gammaproteobacteria > Enterobacterales > Yersiniaceae > Rahnella > Rahnella sp. AN3-3W3. The sequence goes on along the minus strand of NZ_JYDG01000067.1, from coordinate 5,857 downwards.
ATAAACCCCATAATCCCTGACGCAGGAAATCATAGAACACGCCGGCGAAACAAATAAGAATGATAAAAAACAGTATTCCCTTGGCCCATTGCCGGTTATAGAACTGCCCAAAACCGGGGATCAGCGCCACAGCCAGCGCCACCGGTGCATGGTGCCTGGCGGAGAGTGGCGCCTGGTTTTCCTCATGAAGACGCATAGACACAAAGATGTTCCTTTCACTGGTGAGGGCGTGAATTCACGCCCTCCTTTCAGAAGTACGGGTGTTTAACCAAAATAATTGCGTTTAACGGATTACTCGTTGCTGGCTTTCGCTGCCTCGATTTGCATCTGGATATTTTTCACCGCGTCGTTCAGGGCGGCGTCAACCGGTTGTTTGCCGGTCACACCCAGCTGGATACCGTTGTTAGCCGGGCCCCAGACTTCCTGCATTTCTGGTACACCCGGCATCGCCGTAGCGCGGGTTGACTGCTCGGCTACCGCGTTGGCTTTTTCATCGTTTTTAATCATCGGATCGTTAACCAGCGCCGTCAGTGCCGGGATTTCCTTGGTCACTTCGTAACGCACCTTGGCGTACTTCGGCTGGTTGATGAAGGTGATGAATTTCTCGGCCAGCGGTTTTTGCTTGCTGTAGGTCGAAACCGCATAACCTTTCACGCCGAGAAATGAACTCATCGGTTTGCCATTCGGCAACAGCGGCAGCGCTTTCACGCCGTAGTTGATGCCCGCCGCTTCATACGGCTGGAATGCCCACGGGCCGGTGATCACTGCGGCCGCTTTCTTCTCAGTAAATAGCGAATCGATGGCATTCAGCCCGTTATCACCGACAATCCCCGCCGGGAATAATCCGTCGGCATAGAATTTTTTCAGGTAAGTAATGGCTTCGATGCTGCCCGGTTTGTTCAGGCCGATATCTTCAACGTTGATTTCGCCTTTACCATCCTTACCGAAGATATAGCCGCCCATGGAAGCCATCGCACCATAGGCGTAATACACTTCGTCAAACTTGGCCAGCAGGCCGTATTTGCCTTTCGCCCGCTCTTCTTTGGAGAAGGTGTAATACTCGTCGAGCGTTGCCGGAGCCTGTGGCAGCAAATCTTTGTTGTAAATCAGCACCAGGGTTTCCACCGCTTTCGGCACGCCGTAGGTCTGGCCTTTCAGCTGAAATGCGTTAATCGCCGATGGCGTAAAGCTGTCGGTAAACGCTTTATCAAGGGTCAGCGGTGCCAGTAATCCCTGCACCACCGCCGTGCCTACCTGGTCATTGGGAATGACCACCACGTCGGGGCCAATTCCCGCCGGACCATCCAGACGTAATTTCTCCGTTTGTTGTGCATAAGGCGTTTCCTGCACAACGACTTTGACGTTGTTCTCTTTTTCAAAATCTTTCACCGCATCGGAAATACCGGAAGATTTCTTAATATCTTCCCAGACAAGTAACTGTCCCTCTGCTGCCCGGGCGGCCTGACTGCTGAGACTTAATGACATCAGTACCAGGGCAGTAAGGTGTGTAATTTTCATTGTTGCTCCTGAATGTGAAGGTATAACATTTTTGTAGGATACGCAGCGACATCAAATCCATCATCAACATTAAAAACCCTTTATAACCTGATTTATTGATGGTTAATGCCGTCATAAAAACTATGTTATACGTTAAACTTACAAGTCATAAATCACTACAAAAAGATGCGCATTGTGTGATCTTCTCTCCAAAATTCGAACCCGCTTGTGCAAACGCTTACACAAGGTGGTTATAGTCCGAAACATCAGCGGTATGAATTCTTTATGAGGTCAAACATGTCCAGCATCAGACTTAAAAATGTGGTCAAACGTTTCGATAAAACAGTGACGTTGCATGGCATCAACATTGATATTGAGGACGGCGAATTCACCGTTTTCGTCGGGCCGTCCGGGTGCGGGAAATCCACCCTGTTGCGCATGATTGCCGGGCTGGAAGATATTACGGAAGGTGACGTTTACATTGGCGAGCAGCGGGTGAATGACGTCGACCCTTCACGGCGTGGTGTGGCGATGGTGTTTCAGTCTTACGCGCTGTATCCGCACATGACGATTGCTGAAAACATGGGTTACGGCCTGAAAGTGAACGGTGTGCCGAAAGAAGAAATCCGCCATCAGGTTGAGATGGTCGCCAAAACTTTGCAGCTTTCTCATCTGCTGGACAGAAAACCGAAACAGCTTTCCGGTGGTCAGCGTCAGCGCACCGCCATCGGTCGCGCCATCGTGAGAAATCCGCAGGTGTTTATGTTCGATGAACCGCTGTCTAACCTCGATGCCGAATTGCGTGTGGATATGCGTTTACACATATCCAAGCTGCATCAGGAACTGAAAACCACCATGGTCTACGTGACGCACGATCAGACCGAAGCCATGACGCTGGCCGATAAAATCGTGGTGATGAACTACGGCAAAGTCGAACAGATGGGCGCACCGATGGATCTTTACTACAACCCGGTAAATCAGTTTGTGGCCGGATTTATCGGCTCACCGAAGATGAATTTCCTGCCAGCCGAAGTCATCAGCTGGCAGCCGGAGCGGCTGGACGTGCGACTGACGCCGGAGAAAACCCTGTCACTGGCGCTGAGCACCCGTGAACTGGCCGCAGGCGATAAAGTCACGCTCGGCATTCGTCCTGAACATCTGCTGTCGCAGGAAACCGAAAACGTGCTGGAATTTAACTGCGAAGTGGTTGAGCGGCTTGGAAACAGCACCTATCTGTTCGGTCAGTGTTACGGCACCGACGGTTTTAAAATGCTGCTGCCGGGCGACATAGCCTTCAACCCTTATCAGAGTCTGACCACCTGGTTTGATGCCAAACGTTGCATGGTCTTCAGCGAAGACGGTCTGCGCATCAGCGCGCCCAGCCTTTCACATCTGCATTAATTTATTCAGACCGCCCTTCACGGGCGGTTTTACCAGTGCCCTTTAAACAACCCTTCAACCTTCAACCTTCAAACTCATTCACACCGCTTCCCCTGTGCAGGGCTTTTGCGCCGCAGGTGGCTTGATCCCCTTGCCTGATGCGCTGCCTTCCGTTGATCAGGATATTTGGCGCACCGGTCAGAAAAACCGACCTCACTGCACATAGCGGACATAAAAAACCGTGACCGGTCAGCACGGCACAATGACCATCAACTTTAAAATCATATTCTCCCTCTCTTAATGTGCCGCCGTGCGTTGTGGTATCTCCGGTGACGATTAATGGTTGCTTCATTTTTAATTCCCTTTATTTATTAAGTCTTCCGGGCGCTATAATAGCACCGGTTTAAAAAAGGATATCCAGCACAAGGAAATAAAAACATGGCCGGTCATGTCATTTCACTCGCGAAAGAAATTTTTAATCCTGTTAATAGTCAAAACCGTTATTTACTTCACTTATTTAATTCTGACGTTATTGCTGATATTGAATCATTCACCGGATATGACGCCTTAAGCACGCCTTATTACTACGTTATCCGCTTCACGTCACATCAGAAGGATATTCCCGACGCAAGCCTGTTAAAACAATACGCTTCTTTCGAGATGCGCATACCGGATCCGGCCTGGTCTGCTTATTTACCCGGTTCAGCATACTGGAAAAAAAACCGGCAGGTCGAAGGAGTCATTACTGCATTTCAGCGGATCAGTACCTCCGCAGACGAATCCCTTTATGAAATAACTTTATCTCATCCTATGGCTCTGATGAATAATACGCGGCGCTCCGCGATTTATCAGGATATTTCTGTACCGGAATTAGTGAAACAAATACTCAAAGAGCATCATTTCGAAGGTTACGAAATTAATTTTGATGATCTGGCGTGGGTTTATCCCCGCCGTGAAATGATCACACAATGGGGGGAAACGGATTTACAGTTTATCCGCCGTTTGCTTTCTGAGGTGGGGATCTGGTTCCGCTTTGGGAAACACCCGCAGCATGACGACATTGTCATGATGGTTTTTGCAGACAGTCAAAGTCAGTACCTGTTTAATCACGCTATCCGCCTGTATAACGAGGCCGGAATGTCAGGCAATGATTATACGATCCGCGAACTGAAATCCCGTCATCACGTCGTCCCGGCCAGCGTGATGACAAAAAACTACTATTACCCGCTGCGCAACTATGACACCACCACAGAAACCATAGACGTAACCCGCACTGACGAAAAAACGCAGGGTACGCAGTACATTTATGCGGACATACATCAGATACCCGGAGACAAGTACTCGCACGGGCGCGGCCAGACCGCTGAGACCAGCGCTTTTTATGCCCGCATTCGCCATGAACTTTTACTTAATGAGCAACACCAGCTGACAGGGATAACAGACAGCCCGCAGATCATGCCGGGCACTGAATTAGTGATTGATGGCAACCTTTCCGAAGCCTTTAAAAACAGCTTTGTCGTTACGGCCATGACGGCGACCGGTTCGCGCAAAAATGCGTACAGGTCAGAATTAAGCGGCATTCCTTACAGTGAAGATGTGTGCTTCCGGCCTGAACGTCTGCCGCGCCCCTGCATTTCCGGCACTATTCCCGCCCGTATTTCAGCGTTAAAAATCAACGACACGTTAGCGCACATTGACGCCTTTGGGCGTTACCGCGTGAAGTTTCATTTTGATTTACAGGATGAATGGAAAAAAGGCTACGAAAGCCTGCCGGTCAGGCTGGCCCGCCCTTATGCCGGTGATACTTACGGTTTCCATTTCCCGTTGCAGGATAATACCGAAGTCGCCATAGCCTTTGAGGGGGGCGATCCTGAACGGCCATATATAGCCCATGCCCTGCACGACGCCACAAACCCCGATCTGGTCACCAGCCGCAACAACTCGCGCAACGTGATCCGCACTCAGCGAAATAATAAATTGAGGATGGAAGATAAGCGGGGTCAGGAACATATCAAGCTTGCCACGGAATATGGCAAATCGCAGGCGAATTTAGGCCATCTGGTTGACGCCGGTGGAAAACAGCGCGGGGAAGGTTTCGAAGTCCGCACGGATAAACACGGCGCTTTACGTGCGGATCTGGGGCTGCATATCACGACAGAAGCACAGCCAAAAGCCAGCGGCCATCAGCTGGACATGGCCGCGACGGTTGCACAGCTGCAGGCGGCTTTACAGTTAGCGCAATCCCTTGCGGCCAGCACCACGGCCAGCGATACCCCCGCCACGGACACCGGCAAACAACAGGCATTACGCCAGGCGGCTGACAAGCTGGCCGGACCGGTAATCGCACTTTATTCAGATGCAGGCATTGTCCAGACGACGCCAAAAACCGCACAAATCAGCGCCGGTGAAAACGTGATCACCACGTCGCATAAAGACACCTCGTTAAATGCCTTTGGCCGCTTTACGGTCGCGGCAGCGGAATTGTTTTCCGTCTTTGTGCGCAAGGCGGGGATTTTGCTTACCGCTGCGGGCGGACCGATCCACCTGAAAGCGCAAAAAGATGAAATCAAGTTAACGGCATTCGGGGACGTGATCACCACCAGCTCAAACGGGCGCGTTTCTTTCAATGCTAAAAATGAGATCGTCCTGATGTCCGGCGGCGCGGGCATTCGTATAAAAAACGGCGTGGTTGAGGTGTTAGCCCCGCAGGGCATTCTTTATAAAACGATGGATGTCCGCTATCTGCCTGCGGCCAGCATTCAGGAGGCGTTACCGGTGTTTAAAGACGGCGAATTGTCGCAGCGGTTTTTACTCCATGCAGAAGACGAACCGGATCACCCCATCGCCAACCAGAAATTTATGCTGATTAAAAACGGCATTCAAACTGAGGGCATCACAGACGCTGACGGCCATTCACCCTTACTGAACCCGTCAGAACTGGAAAGTTATTCGTTAAAACTCATTCACAACGAAAAAGAAT